>NZ_FR896379.1:0-19228 GCF_000435155.1 Dialister sp. CAG:357
CCGAAATAGATATAATTTCACGGGACTTCAGGTTTGTAATCAATGACAAGTCGTACGTGATCGAGTGATTTCATAGGGAGCTCCTTTGTGGAAATGGGGCTTTGCCTCCAAGGGATGATGGGTTCGCGGTGAAAAGGGAAAAAGGTGCCTTGGGCAGTTAGTGCCTTCGCTGGATGAGGCAGCGTCCTGTCGATCGGATTTCCCGGTATTTCATCTTCATAGCGCGCCTTCCCTTTATGAACAAACTGCGATACGAATGTGATTCTCCCGCCATTATATCCTATCCGATTTTATCGGGAAATACGGGCAGGCGTAAGATGCGGTCTTCCTTGATTCACATGCAAAAAGCCCTGGCGGTTCCGTTCCGCCAGAGCTTTATTTATTAGTATTCACCGTTATCGCAGATGAGGCCTCTGCGCTTGAGTTCGCGGCCGTATCCCCAGATGCACCACTTATCTCTTTCCTTGCGGGTATTGTTGTACCTCCGGATGGCTGCCTGATAGACGACGAAAAGTTCTTCATTGCCATACCATTTCGCTTCTGCCTGACAGTCTTTGATGATATCTGCCTTTTCAGAGAAACCTTCTTCTACGCTTTTTACACAAAATCTTGCGATGCTGCCCACTGCATCCAAAACGCTCATCCTGCTCTACCCTCCCATCCTTTTCCGCTCTGGCAGCCCTGCCTCCCATGCAAAACTCCCAACATACGGTTTTAACGATTCGTTTATATATTCTCTATCATTGTAGCACAGTGGATTTTTATGTCAAATCGCGAAAAGTAATGCGAAATCTCTCGAAATAGTGCGGCAAAAGCGAAGATTTTCCATTTCCAGAGACATACGAATGTCCGAAGAGGTATCGCTAAACATGAAAATGTCATTGATTTAGGAATCTTTTGCATATGTAATAAACGAAATAAAATTTTAATAGTTCGATACTGTATTTTTTATAAGGCATGCAAAAAGGACAGTAGAAATGTATAGTCATTTCGTTACTGTCCTTTTTCGGTCTATTTCTCTTCAAGTTCTTTTATTTTCTCGTCGATGGCGTGTTTCATGTCTCTTTCATAGGTATCGAAGACTTTCTTGAACATGTCGTCGAACTTGATGTCTTTGGAAATCCCTTCATTGATTCCCTGAATGAGGTCTTTGCCGTATTCATCGACGAGGGCTTTGTACTGGTCGATGACGTAGGCGCCGTTGGAGCGGAAGAATCCTGTATCCTCTTTCAGTTCCTTGATTTCATAGGCATGGGAGTACGGCTCATCGCTGCTGCTTCTTACACTGTCCTCAACGGTTTCTTCTAAATCATCCATGCCCCATGCGGAGGTCTCGAAATCGCTGAAGCAGGTCTCGTCCGCCGAGGGAGATACGAGGATTTCCTTCCATGATTCGGGCGGGTCGCTTTCATCGGGTGAGACGGCATCCCATCTGGCATAGACGGCGCCGAGGAGGTCCTGCGCTTCTTTGTTGTACTCGTAGAAATAGTTCCACGGGTTGTCTGCCGGGAGGTAGTAGGCGCTGAGGCGCTCTGCCTTGTAGCGGGCCAGGATCTGCCTGGTCATCATGCTGCGGATGTCTTCATCATAGGCATGGTTCTTGAAGCATTTCCTGAGAGCCTCGTCTGCGTCGTCCCAGGAGGAAAATGTTTCTTCCGGATAGTCATAATCAAGCGGAAGGTCGGTGATGTCATACCCGGGATCGGGATGGAATTCCGGTCTTTTCAGCTTGAAATGATCCCTGAAATCTCTCATTTCTTCCAGAAGGCGTTCCTTTGATTCGGAAAGGACGCGCGAATCGGCGGTTTCCTTTTTGAGTGGCGAGAGGTGCAGTTCATGGATCGGACAGATTCTCTCTATTTCTTCCAGGTCGGGAAGGTCTTTATCCGTGACCATCATTCCCGGGATGGCCCGGGCGATGCCGTCTGTCGTTTCTTCTATGTATTTCTTATTGTGCAGGCAGATGCCGCAGCCGATGCACTTTTCTCCAATGATGACTCGTTTCATGATTCCCTCCCGTTAAATGCCCGCTTCGAGGCACATGAACTGGGCTTCGGTGAGGAGTTCCACCCCGCTGGCTATAAGTTCCTGTCCGTTTTCTGCAATCTTGCCCTGGCTGTCCATGATGGGAACGGTCAAAATGGTGCAGACGGCGCCGGCGAGATTGGCGCAGGTCATGAGGATATTGACGTCTTCGTCGGTGTAAGCGTATTTCTCCGTGCCTTTTTCCTGAATCAGCTGGTCGCAGGCAGCAATGGCTCTTGTGAAGAGAAGGTTCATGGCGGCGGTGATTTCTGCGATCCTGTCTGCGAACTGGCAGATGGCGCGGCAGATCTGCGCATGGCTTTCTGCCTGGGCATAGACGGCATTGGCCGCTCTCATCTGCCTGCCGGCTGCAATGAGGGCTCTTTCGGAATCCTTTTTCATGGACGCACCCACGCCAAGGGTCAGAAATGCGATGCCGCCGGAAGCAGCGATTGAGGCAAGCGTCACGCCGGCCGTTGCGCCAATTGCAGCGGCGCCGATTTCAAGTCCGCCGCCGGCCGCAAAGTTCACCGGGCCTTCGAGAAGCCATGTGGAAGCGAGTTCATTGCTGCTGAGACCCTCATACGACTCGATTGCCGAAACCGGCAGGTCCCCGATGCGCGCCAGATCCGTCGTATGGATGACGGCAGGCGGGAGGGATTCGTAGAGGACTGTCTGGATTTTCCCGTAGACTTTGACGAACCGGGGAAGCGTGTACTCCATGATGGCCTGACGTTTCCGCACGATATTATTCAGCCGGCGCTGCATGCGGTCAGCTTCCTGTTTTTGGAGGAGCCAGCCTTCTGCTTCCCTGGCAATGGCCTCGAGCCGTTTTTCTTCGGCTTCCTCCTCCATGCTGTGGCTTTCGTTGATATCGTAAAGAAATTTCCCGATAATTCCTGCACCTACGATTGATGGAATCATGATGCCGCCCCCTTAGAATTTCAGGATCAATGGCTGATCCCACTGCGCCTTGTATTCGTCCTTGGAATGGAAAAGGACGGTCTTTCCCCAGTAAGCAAGGACCTTGTCTATGCCCTTCGTGACAGCGTCATAGTCTGTATCTGAGGAAAGGGCGCCGGTGAAGATTTCATGAAGTCCATCCCCCATGACGGAATCGAAATGAGCAAGCTCTTCTTCGGTCATCTTCTGGTATTCATCCTGGCGTTTGCGGATGATTTCTTCGACCTTCTTATAGATTTCATTAATCGCCTCGGATTTTTCGTTATACACTTCGATGGATTCCTCGCCCGCCAGAAGCTGGTTCCCCGTAAGGCCCATGGCAATCGATGCGATCATGCCGCCAAGAAGCGCGCCTCCGGTCATGCCGAGCGGTCCCAGAATGGCGCCTGCAGCAGCGCCGCATTCAGCACCTTCCCATGATGCGGCAAGGGAAGTGACGCGGTAACCGGCATCCTGGGCAAATTTCTGCCCGGTGATTTCCCCGTTCACGTACTGCTTCAAAGGCTGGCTGAGCTCAATGCCCGCCTGAAAAACGAGGACGCCTACATTCGAGCGCAGGAGCGTATTGACCAGATGGCTCGTCGTCCCTCTTGTCATCGTCAGTGCTGCCTGATAAGCACCGCCGGCTGCCGTGATCGTCCCGACGGTCTTAGCCATATCCTTGGCCGCATCATCAGCATCCTTCTTCCCCATGATGACATCGGCCGCCTGCATGCAGCTTTTGATAATCAGGGCAGGAGCTGCGATGCGGATTGTCAGGGATGCTCCCTTGTAAAACTCTCCGCCTGCTTTCTGGACAGTCTTCAGGGCGACTTTCTTGCCAAGCTCTATCTCCGCATTGGCCGCATGCGCCCCTCGTGTGAGCTTTGTCCCTGTGCTCAGACGATTTTTCATGGAAGTCAGTTCCTCCCACTCCGTCTTCGCGCCTTTAGCGGCATTCGCACGCAGGAAAGCCCAATAGAGTTTCCTGTTCGCTCCGGCATAATCTCCGCGGATCCTAAGATCTGCCTTCGCATGGAAATGGCCTATCGCTTCCGATGATGATACCAGTGCTGCCGCATCCACTCCCTCTTCTGCAGCCCCCAGTGCTGTTTTCTCCCGTTTCTCTTCGTCCATGGTCTCCACCTTGCTTTTTTATAACAAATGGACATTTTATAAGCAGTTCCTGCGATACCTTATTATCTTAATTATACAAGCCTAATAACCCTGCTTCCAATTCATAAAAGTACCAAGATATCTATGTTTTTGTGCATAAAAGACATAGAGAAATCCCCGAAAAGAAAGGATGCCTTCCTGCCTGCATTTCTAAACTATGAAATACTTTTTTAATAATTTCTGTAAGAAATTGGAAATCGCAGCCATAAAAAAAAGAGCCGTGGAAATATGTGCATTCCACAGCCCCTTATTCCATCAGTCCCTTGAGAGGATTCCTCTCTTTTTCAGCTCGTTTCTATATCCATAGGCCCACCATTTGTCTTCCTCGTGGTGTGTCTTCTTGTACTGTTCACGGGTGACCTTGTACATCTGTACGAGCTCACGGTCATTGAAGATGCGTGCCTCGTTTTGATAGTACTCCAGCTTTTGTTCCTTACCCTTGTTTTCCTTCCATCCTTCATTTTTCAAGCTTTCAATCGCTCCCCAGAACCCCTTGCAGATCCTCCTTTCTTTACTCCATCATTCTGCCCTGCACGGCACTTCGAAACTTCTCTTTACCGTTTCTTTATAAATACTTTATTATTTTATCACTATTTTTATTTATGTCAATGTTTAAATATATTCAAAAGTACCGGTGTTTTCGGGGTTTGTATAGCTTTATTTTATACAACGCTTCCGCGTGAGTTCCATAAAATATAAACTGCCTGTTATTGTGTATACTCTATTTTTGAAATACTTTATTTATATTTTTGAATGTGCTTTTACAGATTTCAAAGGAGATAGAGGAAACTGATATCTTTTACGGGACAATCCATTTTCCCCATGCAAAAAGCCTCGCAGCTCTGCCGTGGGGCTTTTCTGTCTGCTATTCAATTGTTGTTAGTCGGTCAGACCGCGTTTCTTGAGTTCATTTCTGTAGCCGCAGGCACACCAGCCGTCTTCTTCATGCTGTGTCCTTTGATAAGTCTGCTCGCTGATCTTGTACATATCGATGAGTTCACGGTCATTGAAAATCCCCGCTTCCTCTTCGTAGTACCTGATCTTCTGGTACCTTGTCTCTGGCTCTCCCTTAAATCTCGCTCCTACTTTCGCGATCCTTCCTGCTATCCTCCGCCATCCCATGTTAAAACCTCCATCTCTTCCATGCCTTTCCCCGGGCATGGCTGCTAACATGAAATCTATATAGATACCTATATATCTAATTTTCTCAATTATATCATTTTAATCTATGCTGTCAAATCAATTATTTCTTTCAGGAAATCCCATGAAATTGACGATATTATGTAGCAATTCTAGATAATTGTCTACCATGATTCGAACGATTATAAAGAACTTTTTCTATGTATACTTAATAAACGAAATACATTCGCATCTAACTGACACTTTGTAAGATTTATTCTTTACTTCGCGGGTGTCCATTTCAAGAAAACAAAAAAAGAGCGGCACATGGCTGCTCTTCTTTTAGTCTGCTATTTCTTGCTCTCTTCCCATACTTTCCTGGCGTAGGATACGAGTCCTTTGGCTTCTTTGGTTCGGAGGAATCTTGGGTCGAGACCGTTGGGACCCAGGCGGAAGCGGTCGAGGGCGTCGGCGTCCTTGAATATTTTATAAAGGAGAATCTCGTCCTTGAGCGGCGGCTTCTTCTGTTTCATGGCTTTGATGCCGACAGGATCGTCCCTGTCGTGGTAGCTCATGACGTCGAATACGCGCTGATCGTAGGCAAGACCTCCTTTTTGGCAGTATTCCCTGTAATACGCAGCGGCCCTGTCGCCATGACCGGTATCGTAGCCGTCTTCCATGCGGCGGGAATCGTGAAAAACGGAAGCGGCGCCGAGGGCTTCGCGGTCGTCTTGAGGAAGTTTCATTTCTTCTGCAATGAGGAGGGCAAAGAGAAGGACACGGGCGCAGTGTTCTTCGGTGTGTATTTCGCTCTCCTTCATGAGGAAGTGCACGTTGTCATGGAGGAATTTGCGCCAGCGGACATAATCGGATGCGATGGTAGAAGGAATATTCATGGAATCAGCTCCTTTCTTACCTATTATAAAGCAGGAAACGCTTCCTTGCGGAATTCATTTCCTGCCCTCTTTTACATGGCTTTCTTGATTTCTCTCAGTACGTCAGCAATCTTGCCGTCGATGCCGTAGGATTTGTTCTTGATATTTTCCGTGATGTAGACTTCGCCAAGGTTGATGGTGATGTAGGAGGCCTTCGGTTCCGCTGCGGTAAGGCGCATGAGCGGGCCTTTGATGAGCTGGTTTCTCCAGCCGATGCCCAGTTCCAGGATGACGAGGCGTTTTCCATGATACTTTTCAAGGAATGCGCCGAGGCGCTGGTCGCCATCGTCTGACACATACCGGTCAGCGGCGCCCATCATATGGATGTCCATGGGAGAGCCGCATTTCGGGCATTTCGGAGTCAGATCGCCCGGAACAAGGCCGTCTTTTTCTGCCTTGTGCATGTCCTCTGCTTTTTCAAGGACGGGATAAAGCGTGTCATGGCAGGCAGCCCGGCACTGCATGGTGAGCCAGTTTCCTTCGATTTCATCCATCTTCTCCGGATCGAAGCCGCTCATTTCGAAGTGGCATTCGCCATTGGAGGTGAGGACAAAGTAGTCCTTCTTTCCGATAATATCCCGGAGGTCCTTCATGACAGGCGTCTCTTCATATTCCGCGCAGTAATGGTGGATGAGGCGGCTCCAGAAGCCTTATTTCTCCGATTCGGTCGGCCAGTGGGCCGTCATGCCGTGAAGGAGGCAGGTGATGCCGTAATTCCTTTCGAAATCGCCGAAGAGGTCCTCGAAGGCTTTATTGTCCGCAAAGATATGGAGCCCTTCAGTAATGGAAAGGCCGTTGCTGGCACCGATCAGGACAGCGTCGGCCTGCTTAATTTTTTCTGCAATTGCCTGATAATCCATTTCTTACTCCTCCCCTTTCTTTTTGACAGCCGCGGTCAGGACTTCTGCAATATCTCCCAGGATTGTCATGCCCTTATCCTCGATCTGGCGCGGAAGGAAGTCGAACTGGTTGTTCACGCCGATGTACCTCGCATGCGGCAGGCCCATGGTGAGCTGCCAGAAGGGTTCCTGGATGAACATCGGTGTCATGCGGCCGACACCGAGCTCGATGAAGAGAATCTTTGCATCCTTGTGTGATGCAATGTAGCTAGATGCCTTTTCATACTGTTCTTCATACTTCTTTCCCTGCAGGAAATTGCCGTATCCTCTGACCCAGGGGAAGGCTTCGCCGCCGCAGTGCGGACAGCGCGGAATCATGCCCTTTGGGATCTTGATGCCATCTCCCATGGCACGGATCATGTCTTCTACCGGCTGCACGGCATCCCACGTGTCATCCTGGCAGCAGGAGGCGCACTGGAAGAAACGGTAGTCGCCCTGCAGCTCTGCGACTTTATTTTCCGGATAGAGTTTGATGAACTGCGTATCCTGGTTCGTCGTGATGACGAAGAAATCCTTACCCTTGAGCAGGGCGTCCAGATCATGGTACGGCGCGCGTATGGGCGCAGTGAGCGTCGTATGAAGGAATGTCGCAAGGAATGCCCAGAAAGCCGCACGGTCATTCCAGTGACGGAACATGCCGTCGAAGGCGCCGTTGAAGTGGTAGACTTCCTCGAACTTGCCGAAGTATTTCTTGAAGGAATCGTTGTTTTCATAGTAGAAATTGCCGCCGCCAGCCGCAGAAAGGCCGGAAGCGCCGCCCACGATGATGCAGTCCGCATCGCGGATTTCCTGAACGAGACGATCAATTTTCTCATCCATGGAAAGCTTGGAAGGGCCGGCCAGCTCGTAGGGCGTACCGCCTCTTCTGTAAATACCGTAATATTTTTGGAAATTCATCTGTGTCTGCATGACAAGATCTTCATAAAAGCTCATGGTTGTTCTCCTTATTGCTGTAAATATTATTCTTACACCCATATACTACAGATTTCTTGCTATCGTGTCAATCTGTTGTTATAATTTAATATACAGCAAAGGAGCGATTCCCATGAAATACTCGACAAAAGTGAGCGATGCCGTCCACATTCTTTCCTTCATTGCGCTGAACGCGAAGGAAAGCCTGACGAGCCAGGCCATCGCAGAAAGCGTCAAAACGAACCCTGCTTTCGTGAGGCAGATGATGTCATCGCTTAGAAACGCAGGACTTTTGACCAGCGTCAAAGGCCACGCCAAGCCGGCTCTCTCCCGGGATGCGAAGGACATTTCCCTTCTGGACGTGTACCGCGCCGTCGAAGGCGACAAGCCCCTCCTGCATCAGGACACGCACACAAATCCGGAATGCGGCGTGGGTGTCAATATCCAGCTCGTCATCCGCGACTGCTACGACCAGGTGCAGAAAAAGGCCGAAGAGGAAATGGCCTCCATCAGCATGCAGGATATCCTGGACCAGTACGAAAAACGGCTGGAAAAGCAGGGACTCTGATCAGCGGCGCAAGATGCCGGGGCCTCCCCGCCTTTCCTTCCGTCTGGCAGAATCGTATAATGAAAGTAATAGTAATTACAGGATCTTATGCATATCTGTTTGTTTCAAAGCGGGGTGTCTTACATGCGGAAATTAAAAGCGATTGTTTTGGCCGGCATTTTATCTGTCACGTGTGCCTTCAGTGTTTCGGCGGCAAGCGGTTACGTTCAGATCGTAGGCAATACAGCGTATGACAGCAATGGCAATTCTTATACCACCGTCGGAAATACGACGTACTCTTCCGATGGTACTTCCTATACACAGGTCGGAGATTATGTCTATGGGAGCAATGGCGTTTCATACACGACCATCGGCAATACGACCTTCGACAGCAATGGCGGATCCTATCAGGCGGTAGGCAATAACATCTTTGGCTCTGATGGCAGCCACGCACAGGTCGTTGGCAATCAGATCTACTACGATGAACCCGATGATCAGGATCAGGACCAGGATGACGTCTTCCCCTACCTTTATTAAACAAAAGAGCTGAGACGAAATGTGCGGGCATTTCATCTCAGCTCTTTTTTTATTTCCATTCTTTCTGGATTTTCTCTTTCAGGTCCAGAATGCGCTGTTCTATGATTCTTATAGTTTTCTCGTATTCTTCCCTGGATTTCCCGGAAGGATCGTCAAGCCCCCAGTTCTCTTCGTAAGCGGCCTTCATGGCCGGGCAGGCTATGCCGCAGCCCATGAGAATGACGATGTCCGGCGCCGGGATATCCCTGAGCGTCTTGCTCCTCTGCGTCTTTTCCATGTCTACGCCATGCAGCTCTTTCATCCATTTGACGGCGCCCGGGTCAAGGTGATCCTGCTTTTCCGTACCCGCTGAAAAGGGTTCGAACGCATCTCCCGCCAGTTTTCTTCCCAGGGCTTCTGCGATCTGGCTTCTGCATGCATTATGCGTGCAGAGGAAAGCCACTTTCGGCTTATTTTTATTCATCTTGTTTTCCTCTTTGGGAAATAGTCCTGCGTCGAATTGGCGATGCGGACAAGGGTGAGCATGACAGGAACTTCTGTCAGCACGCCGACGGTGGTTGCCAGCGCGGCAGGGCTCGTCGTGCCGAAAAGGGCAATGGCGACGGCCACGGAGAGTTCAAAGAAATTGGATGCGCCGATCATGGCTGCCGGAGCGGAAATATCATAGGGCAGCTTCAGGATGCGGCAGGCGCCATAGGCGATAAAGAAGATAAGAAACGTCTGAAGAATGAGCGGCACGGCGATGAGGACGATGTGCAGCGGATTCGACAGGATGACTTCTGTCTGGCCGGCAAAGATGAGAATCAGCGTAAGGAGAAGTCCGATGGTCGTCGCATTGTCGAATTTGTGGATGAAGGTCTTTTCGAAGTACTCCCTGCCATGGCTTTTGATGACGCTGATACGTGTCAGGATGCCGCCGGCAAGCGGAATGACGACGAAGAGGAGGACGCTTAAGAAAAGCGTGCTGTACGGGACTTCGACATGGGAAACGCCCAAGAGGAATTTCACGATCGGCACGAAAAGGACAAGGATGATGAGATCATTCGTTGCGACCTGGACGACGGTATATGCCGGATTTCCTTTTGTCAGAGAGCTCCAGACGAAGACCATGGCCGTACAGGGAGCCGCGCCTAAGAGCACAGCGCCGGCAAGGTACTGCGTCGCAATGTCGGGCGCGATCCACGCTTTGAATACGACGAAGAGGAAGAAGCTGGCGATGCCGTACATGGTGAACGGCTTGATGAGCCAGTTCACGACCCATGTGACGATGAGGCCCTTCGGATTCTTCCCGATTTCCCTGACGCTTTCAAAGTCGACTTTCATCATCATGGGATAAATCATGACCCAGATGAGGATGGCGATCGGTATGGAAATCCCTGCAATCGTCATATTTCCAAGAAAGGCCGTCACGGACGGTGCGGCTTTACCAAGAAGCACGCCGGCGGCCATGCAGAGAAATACCCAGACCGTCAGGTAACAGTTGAAGAAGCTGATGCCTTCCTGTTTTTCCTGGCTCATTTCACGGCTTCCTTTCCGTCATCCTGGCAGGGATTCCCTGCTCCGTTATCCCTGCAGGACTCGCAGGTTTTGTAATCCGCATAGGCTTCTTCGCTGATGGTGTACCGCTCTACCAGTGCGCGCAGCGTCCTGCCGCCTTCCAGCGACAGCGAATAATACATCCACTTCCCGCACTTGCAGGAATCGACAAGGCCTGTATCGCAGAGGATTTTCATGTGATGCGAAAGAGTCGGCTGCGTGATGTGCAGTTCCTCTAAAATAACGCAGGCACATTTTGAACCGTCCTGCAGCATATGGAGAATCGCCAGACGGTTCTCATCCGTCAGCGCTTTTATGATCCGTACATCGTTTTTATAATCCATCTCGAACCCCCCTCTTGTGATATATGGCAAGTATAGAGCATACATTCACGCTTGTCAACGTATCGATATGAAGAAAGAGCATGAAAAAAGCAGCCCATAGCGAGCTGCTCTTTTTTATTCCCATTTTTTATTGATCAGATCAGGATCATGCTGCCTGCTGCGAGAAGTAAGCAGTAAGTCAGGCGGTTGAACATTTTCTGGTTGATCATGTCATGAATCTTGTTCCCGAGCCAGATGGCAAATACGAGCGGAATGACGCCGAGTGCCAGGAGCTGGAGGAACTGCGCATTGTAGAGGCCTTTGGAGTAGTCGTTGAACATCAGGACGAGGTTCAGAATCGACCATACGGAAGCGACGTTGGCGCGGAAGGAGTCTTTGTCACGGAAGGTGGCAACCAGGTAGACGACCAGGAGGGCGCCGCCGGAAGCGAACATGCCGTGGATGATTCCTGCTCCGAGGAGTACCGGGATGGCAATCCATGCCGGGAGGGAGGAATTAGACTGCTTCATGAAGAGGTTCTTCAGTGCAACGGCTACGATGATTCCGCCGTAGAGAGGAACGAGGATGGCCTGGTTCACGACGTTGTAGAGGTGAATGCCGATAGCCATGCCGACGAGCATGAAGGCAACGATTCGGAAAAGTTCCTTCGGGTTGATATATTTGCGGTTCTGCACCATGAGCAGAACGCATACGAGCCAGCAGATGACATTTATGACCGCTTTGGCCATATCTGGTCCGTAGAGGAGGATGGTCGGCGGGATGGAGAGCATCACGCCGGCAAATCCGGTCAGGGCCTGTATTATATTTGAAATAAATACGGCTGCCATAAAGAGAGCTAATTTTACAAATTCTGGAAGCATCATAAGATCCATCTCGTTCACCACATTTCTTTGTTTTAATATTCGGCTTGGGATTTCTCGTATCCTGGAAGCCCGATAACTTGTATGTTTTCCATTATATTCTCTTTTTTCGAATTGTATAGTAGGCTTGACCATTCTCTATTTATTGATATGTTTAAGTCATAGCAAGATAGCATATCAATCTCATTAGGTTATACAGTTTTAAGCAGCTGTCCTATTACTCAAACTCATCTGAAAGTCTTTGGATGAGTTTGAGTTATATCCGATACAATCGAGCTTTTTTCAAAATGACCATGATTTTAAGTGTTTTGAAAATTGACCGGGCGTTCAAAACCTTTATGCATAATGTATAAAAAAGTGATAGCTATAGAATATTTCTATGACTATATCGTTTGCTACTTATACCTTATTTCATCATGAAGATGCAGAACAAAGTGTAAGGAATTGGAGGCAGGATTATTTCCCCTTCTCGCTGCCATCTGCCTGCTTCCAGAGCTTTGCCGGGCAAAGGCTTTCGCGATTTCCTTCCCCACTGCTTTTGCAGAAAAGACTTCGAACGCCTGAAGTGGTATTACCTGCACCTGCAGCATTCCTGGAAATCACGGGACCGATTACGCTCTTTTGGCTATTTCTTCCGTATCCTGTATAATAGATGTAATACTTAATGAATTTACTGAGCTTGGAGGTTTTTTATGGCAGATAATGTGACTCCGTTCCCGCAGGGGGTTCGGCATAAGAATTTGAAAGCGGATGCTTTCGAAAAGTATATGAAGGCAGAAGGGCTGAATTTCTTCCGCCGTCAGGATGTGCATGACTCTTTTGATACGGTGATTTTCATGACAGCGCTGCCGGCCGGCGCAAGCCACAAGGTCGTGACGGCTGTCATTACGAATAACAGCATGTACCTTCTCGTCCGCGTGCATCTGGGCACCTGCCCGAAGGGGCCGGCCCGCCAGACGTTCCTGGACTATATCAACCAGCTGAACGGCCATCATGCGATCGTGAAATATTCCGTCGAGCGGGATGACAATGTATTCCTCGATGTCTGCGTGACATCCCGCGACGAACGCTTCGATCCGTCCGTCGTCCGCACGTCGCTCGACCTTCTTGTTTTCCACCTGAAGGAATACTATGATGACATCGCACGCCGTCTGGACAAGACAAGCGATCAGACGAACGGCTTCACCATGTAAAAAATGGAAATAAAAAAGGGGCTATGACAAAATGTGCAATCATTTTGCCACAGCCCCTTGTGCATTGTTATATTCGATTTTTGGGGATTATCCAACATATTTATCTATCTGTTTTATCTGAAAACCTCAAAACCTCGCTTTGCTCGAGAACTACTGTATTCCCCGGCTTCGCCGGGACCTTCTCCTTCGGAGCAAGGTTAACACCCTTAAACCGAACTTCGTTCGAGGAAAAGCAAAAGCAGCATTTTGTTGGATTTTGTCACAGCCCCTTTTCTTATGATCAAATCATTTTAGATCTTTTTCAGTTCTTCGATGAGTTTCTGAGCGCTTGCTTTGCAGTTATCTACGATCTTCTGCTTGTCTTCCTCGGTGGAAAGGCCTGGTACGTACATGCAGCCGTAGGTGATGATCGGTTCATGCTTCTTCATGCCGGTGAATGTTGCGAGCTGATCGAAGTTGAAGAAGAATTCGCTGATCGGATGGTTCTGCGGGCCTTCATGGCTGTAGGATTCTTCCGGGCCGCCAGTGGTGCTGGAAATGAAGAAATCCTTTCCCTGCAGAGCTGTTCCGCCGGTGCCGTATGCGAAGCCGTGAGCGAGGACTTCTTCGACCCATTTCTTCAGGAGTGCCGGATAGGAGTACCAGTAGAGCGGGAATTCAAATACAAGAGCATCTGCGTCTACGACAGCTTTTCTTTCAGCTTCGATGTCGAAGTCCCAGCCAATTTCGGAGAGGTCTTCGATGGTGATATCGAGGCCGGAATTCTTGAGTTCGGTGAGGATAGTCTGGTTTGCCAGAGACTGATCAAGATGCGGATGTCCGGAAATAACTAAAATTTTTGCCATAATTGAATCCTTCTTTCTGAAATATGATTTATTTGATACTATAATGTAAAGGTATCTTTACATTTAATATGTTCAATATAATAGTATTATAACACAGTGTCAGTTTTTTGGATATAGGGGGATTTCTATGATAAAAGATATTGTAAGAGACATTCTTTTCCTGCAGAGGAAGGCAGAACCGGCGACAAAGGACGACTGGCAGGTCGGAAGGGACCTTGTCGATACGCTGGAAAGCAAGCTCGATACCTGCGCAGGCCTTGCCGCCAATATGATCGGGAGCACGAAGGCAGTCATCGTTTTCCGTCAGGGAAATAAGTCCGTCGTCATGTACAATCCGGAAATCTTAAAGACCTCCCCTGCCCCGTATGATGCCGAGGAAGGCTGCCTGTCCCTCGACGGCCGCCGCCCTTGCAAAAGGTACGACAAGATCGAGGTCAAGTTCATGGATTCCCTCTTCAGGAAGAAGACGAAGACCTTCACGGGATTTACGGCAGAAGTCATCCAGCACGAAATCGACCACCTGCATGGGATTTTGATCTGAAATGAAAAAGAAGTGGTTGGGACAAAATGTGTAACCATTTTGTCCTAACCACTTTTTCTATTGGAATATTTCATTAGAGGATCATCCAGCATCTACATGCATTGGATTTGTCTGAGCGCCTGACGGATGCTTCATCTCCCTAGAGAATGAACCCCTTTCGGCGCATGCGCGCCACTTTCCCCTAACGGGGACAGCAATAGCTGCAGCCTCTTTTTTATTGATTATCCGTTTCTGAGTGCTCTCTTCAGGATCTTGCCTGTTGCGTTTTTCGGGAGGGCGTCCATCGGGATGAAGCGTCTTGGGATCTTGTAAGTGGCGATGTTGCCTGCTATGTACTTGCGGATCTTGTTTTCGTCGTATTCGTATCCGTCTTTCATGACGACATAAGCCCAGACTGCCTGTCCTCTCAAAGGATCAGGATGTCCGACGACAGCGCATTCGCCTACGCCTTCGACTTCATAGATGCAGTCTTCGACTTCGCCAGGATAGACGTTTTCGCCGTTGACGATGATGAGGTCTTTCAGGCGGTCTACGATGTAGATGTAGCTGTCTTCATCCATGTAAGCCAGGTCGCCGGTTCTGAGCCAGCCGTCTTCGGTGAAGACCTTCTTCGTTTCTTCCGGCTTGTTCCAGTAGCCCTTCATGACATTGTCGCCGCGGACTAAGAGTTCGCCGACGGTGCCCGGTACGTACGGGCCGCCGTTTTCAGTGAGGATCATAGCTTCGACGCCCGGTACGGCAGGGCCGCTGGTCAGGTACTTCGGCTTGTTTTCCGGAAGGACGCTGACGACCGGGGATGCTTCTGTCAGGCCGTATCCTTCGCGGACAGGATTGCCGAAGCGATCATAGAATGCCTTGGCAACCGGCTGCGGGATGGATGCGCCGCCGGAGATGAAATCATGGACGGTTTCCATGACGGACGGTTCGCCTTTTCTGGCAAGCAGGTTGTACATCGGCGGAACCATGATGGCGATGGTGACAGAGTGTTCGACGATCGTATTTATGATTTCAGACGGGCTCTTGGAACGCAGGATGACGATCGTGGAATGATGGTACAGGCTGGAGTTCACGACAGTGGTGAGGCCGTAGCAGTGGAACATCGGCAGGATGCAGAGGACCTTGTCTTCCGGCATGAAGATGACCTGTTTGGTGAACTGTTCCACGTTGGAAATAAGGTTCTTGTGCGTCAGCATGGCACCCTTCGGGCTTCCGGTCGTGCCGGAGGTGTAGACGAGGGCGCAAACGTCGTCTTCTGTCAGATCAGACGGGAATGGCGGTGCTTCTTCGAGCGGGCCGTCCTTGGCTTCGTAGTCGTAATCATGCAGGTCGATGACGCGGCAGGAAACGGTCAGCGGCACATCGGAGACGACGAGCTTGGAACCGGAGTCCTTCAGGATGAAATCGACTTCGCGGTCGACAAGGGAATTGTTGATCGGGATGATGATGGCTCCCAGGGAAATGACTGCCATGTATGTATAGATGAAACCAGGGCGGTTGGCGCAGTAGAGGCCGACTCTGTCGCCTTTCCTGACACCTTCTCTGTAAAGCAGATTTCTGAATCTTCTGATGGTTTCGGCCAGCTGGCCATATGTGATTTCTACGTCGCCGTCAAGGGCTATATGGGCGGGATCCGCTCCGTTGATCATTTCATGTACAAACATCCAGGTCACCTCTCTGAAATTACCTTCCGCAAGGCGGAATCGGCCGTCTTTGCAGCCTTTGCACCGGCCGCATCTTCCCTTCCCGGAAAGGTTTCTTTTCTCGTATAATAGGCCGTATTTGTATTATTATAGACCTTTCCGCGTCCGTTCTCAATGTTAACGGCCAAAATCGCCCGTTTTCAGGGTGACAATTTGATATTTATCGTTGAGTGCCGATGGGCGCTGCATTATAATATATATATAACTATGAATCGAAATCGTAATGCGTTGAAATAGTTGAAATCGTGGAGGGTTCTATGCTGTCAATCTATCCGGTGTTTTTCCCTTACTTCAAGTGCAAGGCGGATGCCTGCAGTCATACCTGCTGCCAGATCTGGGAAATCGATATCGATCCCGACAGTGAGGCACGCTACCGAAGCGAAAAAGGGCCTCTTGGCGAAGAACTGGCCCAGTGGATGCAGAAGAGTGAAGACGGGTCCACCTGTTTCAAACTGAATGATGAAGGATACTGCCATTTCCTCACCAAGGAAGGGCTCTGCCGCCTCGTCCTTGAAAAGGGCGACGACTATCTCTGCAACATCTGCAAGATGCACCCGCGTTTCTTCAAGTACATCGACGACTGGGAACTCTGCGGGACAGGGCTTTCCTGTGAAAGGACCGTCGAGCAGATCATGGAAGAAAAAGGCTCGCTCACCTTCCGCGCGGACAAGGCCGACGGCTTCTATTCGCTCGAAGACCTCGTGAATGCGCTCGGCTGGGACATGCAGACATCTGCCTACGTCTTCCGCCCGAGCCTTGAGGAAAAGCGCGTGAAGACAGTCCTTTCGCGTCTCGAAAAAACGGAGCCGATCGACGAGGCATGGACGGACCGCCTGTCCCTCATTACGAGGAAGACGGATTCGCTCATCCGCCTGGCCAGGGCCTACCTTTCGAAATATGATCCGTACTTCTTCAACCGCCTTTACCAATACATCTGGTACCGGGCGCTCGATGAATCAGATGCGTACGGCATGGCAGCCGTTTCGGACTTTGCCCGCGACGCCGCCGAATACATTTTCCTTGAAGCGGCGCTGACGGACGATCCGATCCGCTCAGCCGCACGCTGGTCGGAGCAGGTCGAGTATGACACGAAAAATCCTGCCATTCTCCTGAACCTGATTGCCAATGCAGAGGAGGAAGGCAAAGATGTTTGATTTCCAGGCTCACCGCGGAGGGAGAGACGCGCGCCCGGAAAACGCACTGTATTCCTACCTCTATGGCATGGAAATCGGAGCCAACATCGAGTGCGACATGCAGCTCGCGCGAGACGGCATCGTAATGAGCCACAATCCGGTCCTGAATCCGGATATCACAAGAGATATCCACGGTTCGTACCTCCGGACGGGCATCTACGACATCCGTTTGATGACCATCGAGGAAATCAAGTCCTTTGACGTTGGCGCCATCAACCCGGAGAGCGAGTACTTCGGCCTTCACGGCTCACAGACTGCGCTCCACGCCAAAATCCCGACGCTTGAAGAAATGTTCCAGCTTGCGGTCGATACCGGCCACAACACAACGGAATTCAATATAGAAACGAAATCGTACCCGGATCCGCAGAGCCCTTTCTATGAGAACAATGCGGACCCGCACAAATTTGTCGACGAATTTCTCCGCATCGTACGCAAGTACAAGATGGAGAAACGCGTCATCCTGCAGTCCTTCGACTGGAGGACGCTGCGCATCATGAAGGATGAGGCCCCGGAAATCCGGACGTCCGCCCTCTACCAGCTGTCCCCCGATAGTCCCGTCGACGGGGATACGATCCATATGACAAGAAGAGAGCCTTCGCCATGGCTGGCAGGCCTTTCTATCCACGACTACGACGGCCACATCGCCGCCTGCGCCTATGCAGCGGGAGCTGATATCCTCTCGCCGAACTTCCGGGAATTCACGGAAAAAGATGCTTACGAAGCCCATGAACTGGGCATGAAAATCCTGCCCTGGACCGTGAACTCGAGGAACGACATGCTTGAAACGATTGAAAAAGGCGCTGACGGCATCATTTCCGACCGCCCGTGGATCTTGAGAGAGCTTCTGGAACGAAGGGGCATCCCCCTCCGTCCGCTTTCGCCTTCGCCTGAAAGCCCGTACCACATCGAAGGCACCATGCTGTAATATAAGGAGGTTTTCATGCCGCTTTTCACTGATTTTGATCCGGAAGAAGGGCTTATCAGCCCCGGCTTTGAGAAACTGGGCCTTGCCCTTCCCGAATACGCCGTCATGGCATTTCTTTCTGAAAGACATATCCAGTCCTTCGCCGAAGCGCACGAAGGATACCAGGCAGGGAAATTCATGTCGCTGACAAAAAACTTTCCCGTCTGGGTCGTAAAAATAGGAGAAGAAGAAGTCACTCTCATCCAGGCCCCGGCCGGAGCACCGGCTGCCGTCCTCATGGAAGAGAGACTCTTTGCCTACGGCACTGAAAAACTTCTCACTGTCGGCTGCTGCGGCGCCCTCACCGACCTTCCCGAGAACACCTTCCTTCCCGTTAAGGAAGCCTTCCGGGACGAAGGCACCTCCTTCCACTACCTCCCCGAATCCGACTCCATCGTCCTCGATGAAGAACCGCTCGCGCATATAGAGGAAATCTTTGCCAAAAGAAATATCCCCTGCATGCCCTGCACCGTCTGGACCACCGACGCCTTCTTCCGCGAAACGAAGGAAAAGATCGAACAGGTGAAAGAAGCCGGCTGCCAGGCCGTCGATATGGAATGCAGCGCCCTTGCCGCCTGCGCCAGATTCAGAGGAAAGACCTTCGCCCAGATCCTCTTCACCGCAGACACCTTAGCCTCCATGAGGCACGATGAAAGAAACTGGGGAAAAGACAGCAGAAACGCCTCCCTCGCACTCGCCATGGAAGCCGTACTGGGAATGTAAGAATGAATTGAAAAAGGACCCGCCAGGGTCCTTTTTGCTTTGATATATTCGATTAGAGGGTTTATCTAACATAGATATACAAATGGACTACCTAAAAACTAAAAGGATGCTTCGCTTTTTTAGAGACTGCCCCCAAATAAACCGGTAAACCAGCCTGCGGCTGAGGAAATGCAACTCATCCGTCGCCTCCGGCGACACCTTCCCTTCCAGGGCAAGGTCAAAGGCATACTTCCCCGT
>NZ_FR896380.1:0-4451 GCF_000435155.1 Dialister sp. CAG:357
CCAGAATGGTCCAAAAAAATATCCGCACCCCCTCTCCCTCAGCCGTCAGGCTGGTTGTCTGGTTTTAAACTCTCCCCCTAGTTTTCCCGCTTTTAATCTCTCTCCCCATTATTTCCACTTCTAAAATACTTTTCCAGGAGGGCAGCTCCCTCTATTTTATCCCTCCAAATATTAAACCAATCTTAGCATTTTCTTCTTATATTAGTAAATGATTAGTTAGAAATCTATGCAAAATCCTTGGTTTTATCGATGTTTTCGCACTTTGTGCACAGGAGTGGTTTGAACGTTAATTTTAGTGGTATTTTGGATAAAATGTGCTGAAATTTTCAAGGGGTTATCCATTAGAAAATGATTAAACTCTAAAATAACGCTTGCATATGGGTCCGCTGGGACTTATAATGCAAACATCAAATTCATATTGGTGGATGATGCAAGTGGGAGAAAGCCGTATGGCTTACCGAAGGAGTAACACTCTCAGGTGCCTCGCAAGAGGCGGTACCGGTTGCGGACACACTCTGGAGAGTCTCACAAATGAGCGCCGAAGGTGTAAGGATCGCAAGGTCCCAATCTCTCAGGCAAAAGGACAGAGCATAAAGAAACGTTCTTACGATTTTTTCGTACTCGTTTTAGGATAGACAATGCCGGCTTCCAGAGTTTTATATTTTGGATGCCGGTTTTTTGCATATTTCTATTTCGAGGAGGACAAACATGGATTTGAATTACATGAATTGGCTGAATGCAGCCGACAGTTTTATCTGGGGACCACCGCTTTTGGTTCTTTTGGTGGGAACCGGAATTCTGCTGACACTTCGTTTGAAGATGTTGCAGGTTTTCAAGCTTCCCAAGGCTTTGAAATTAATTTTCAAGGCACAGAACGCAGGCAGCGGAGATATTGATTCTTTCAAGGCTCTCTGCACAGCTCTTTCCGCAACGGTAGGCACCGGCAATATCGTCGGCGTAGCTACTGCAATCGCAGCTGGCGGCCCTGGCGCTATTTTCTGGATGTGGATGGCTGCTTTCTTCGGAATGGCAACCAAGTATGCGGAAGGTCTTCTGGCTGTTAAATACCGCGAAGTCGATTCCAAAGGCGAAATCGCCGGCGGCCCGATGTTCTACATCAAGAACGGCATGGGTGAGAAGTATAAATGGCTTGGAACTCTCTTTGCTCTCTTCGGCGTACTCGTCGCATACTTCGGTATCGGTACATTCGCTCAGGTCAATTCCATCGTTGAAATCACCCAGATGACGGTCGGCGTTTCACCGACATGGACCGCCATCATCCTGACCATCCTGGTCGCAGCTATCACTCTCGGCGGACTCCAGTCCATCGCGAATGCCGCATCCAAGATTGTTCCGGCAATGGCAGTGATTTACTTCGTTTCCACCGTCGGCGTCCTTGCTTACTTCGCTAATCAGATTCCGATGGCTATTGAGACCATCATTTCCAACGCATTCACCGGCACAGCAGCAGCCGGCGGCTTCGCAGGAGCAGGCGTGATGCTTGCCATGAGAAGCGGTATTGCCAGAGGCGTATTCTCCAACGAATCCGGCCTTGGTTCCGCTCCGATCGTAGCCGCAGCCGCTAAGACAAAATGGCCGGCAGAACAGGGTCTCATTTCCATGACAGGTACCTTCATCGATACCATCATCATCTGCACCCTGACCGGACTTACCATCGTCGTATCCGGCGAATGGCTCAAAGGCCTCAACGGCGCAGCACTCACCAATGCAGCTTTCCAGGATGTCTTCCCGGCAGTTGGCGGCTACATGCTGATGGTCGGACTTGTCCTCTTCGCCTTCACCACCATCCTCGGATGGAACTACTACGGCGAACGCTGCATGATCTACCTCTGCGGCACCAAGGGCATCCTTCCTTACCGTATTATATTCATCGCGCTTGTCGCAAGCGGCGCGTTCCTTAAATTAGAAGCCATCTGGGTTCTGGCGGATATCGTCAACGGACTCATGGCTATCCCGAACCTCATCGCTCTTCTGGCCCTTTCCGGAGTCGTCGTCAGAGAAACCGAGAAATACTTCGATCATCTGAAGACCGGCAAGGAATACGAAGAATACGAAGACCTCGATCCATCCCTGGCAAGTGCAAAAGCTCAGCCAGAAGTGGAAGAGTAAGAAGGTTCATATCTGCCAGGCGAGAAGGTTTCCCCATTTTCCCTTCCGCCGGGCAGTATGATACAAGGCCTGGGACAGGGCCTGCGCATCCATCCATCTTCGGAATCGCAGTCCCGGGCCGCCGGGAGAGACACCCAGAACTCTCTCCCGGGTGGGGGCCCTGCCTTTCAAAAAGGGAAATCCATCAATCCTCTTGTATACTTCAGGCCAAGTGCCTTTGTATATGCCGCAAATGCCCGGCAGGCTCATAGAGCCAAAGCGCATACATATCTGTGGATGATGTACACTGAAAAAAGACATGAAAATGTCTGCCGAAGGAGTAACACTATCAGGCGTTCAGTAGAACACGAAACTGTGTACGGACACATCTCTGGAGAGCTCCGCTGAAACGATGCGGACGCCGAAGGTGCTAAGGGATCACCGATCCCGAATCTCTCAGGCAAAAGGACAGGGCTGGCAGCAGGGTAACACCCGGCTATGCATGGATGCATACATACATAGGACCGCCAGCCTTTAGATTCCGGTTTTTCCGGAGCCTGAACGCGGCGGTTTTTTGCTTTCCCTGTTGTTGGAAAAAGGAGTAATTACTTTGTAACCAGTAATGAAAAGGTAGGGGGATTTTATCATGGACATGGCTTCTGTAAATTCAATCGTCAGCCAAATTGACAGCATAGTTTGGGGCCCGCTGATGCTCTTGCTTCTCGTCGGGACCGGTGTTTATCTGACCTGTACGGTACACTTCCGTACCTGGAGAAATCTTCCATACGCACTTCACAGGGTGCTTTCCAAAGAAGCCCGCCAGAAGAAAGGGACGGGCGACGTTTCCCCGTTCTCCGCACTTTGCACAGCCCTGGCTGCTACCATCGGCACAGGCAATATCGTAGGCGTTGCGACCGCTATGTTTGCAGGCGGCCCCGGCGCGCTTGTATGGATGTGGATCTCCGCATGCTTCGGCCTCACATCCAAATTCTCTGAATGCATGCTCGCTATCAAGTACCGCGAAGTGAACGCACGGGGCGAAATGAAAGGCGGCCCGATGTTCACCATGAAAAACGGCTTCAAGAATAAGAAACTCGGCAGCATCATGGGCTTCCTCTTCGCCCTCTTCGCAGTCATCGCTTCCTTCGGCATCGGCAACATGACCCAGGCGAACTCCATCTCCGGCGCCGTGAACTCCACATTCGGCGTATCCACGGAAATGACCGGCATAGTCTTGACCGTCATGTCCCTTGCCATCATCGTAGGCGGCATCAAGACCATTTCCAGAGTCTCCTCCGTCGTCGTACCGGGCATGGCCGTCTTGTACGTCGTAGCCGGCATGGCATGCATCCTCATCAACATTGAAAACATTCCTCACGGACTTTACCTCATCCTCATGATGGCATTCGACCCGCAGGCAGTCGGCGGCGGCGTCCTGGGTGGCATCACCGTCTCCGTCATGAACGCTATGCGCTACGGCGTAGCCAGAGGCGTATTCTCCAACGAAGCAGGCATGGGCTCGGCAGCCATCACAGCCGCTGCAGCTACCACCGATGACCCCGTCCGTCAGGCTTACATCAATATGACAGGAACCTTCTGGGATACAATCGTTGTCTGCACCATTACTGGCCTTACCATCGCCTCCTCCGGCGTCCTCGGCACCAACGGAGCCGACGGCACACCCCTTCAGGGAATCGAACTCACCATCGCCGCATTCTCCTCGAACATCGGCGTCGTAGGCGCATACATTGTCTGCATCGGCATCATCCTCTTCGCATTCTCCACCATCCTCGGATGGGAATACCACGGCGAAAAAGCATGGGAATACCTCTTCGGCACCCATAAATACAACATGATCTACCGCGTTGTATTCTCCCTGGTCGTTTACATCGGAGCCACCCAGACCCTCGACCTCGTCTGGAACCTCTCCGACATTGCAAACGCCCTCATGGCCATCCCGAACCTCATCTCCATGCTCATCCTCGCGCCGGTCGTCAAAGAAGAAGTATTCCGCTTCCAGGCCGTCATCGAACGCGAAAAAGCAGAAAAAGCAGCTGCCAAAGAAGCAGCAATCGAAGAAAGAGCCGGTATCTGATCAGGCTCAAAAAGGCAAGATTAAAGAAATCTCCCTTACAGGAAATAAAGGAAATACAGGAAACACAGCAAAACTCCGCCCGATGCATAGGACGGGGTTTTCTGGCGGGGGGGTAGGGGAAAAGGCCAAGGTGCGCCGCTTGCCGCTGCTGCTAACTGCGATGTACTGAGTCTGGATTTTAAGGGCCGTAGGCCGGTTTTAACCTTGCTCCGGAAGGAGAAGTCCTGCTACCAAAAAGCAAGTGCCA
>NZ_FR896381.1:0-2350 GCF_000435155.1 Dialister sp. CAG:357
TATTTACGGATTTTTAATAAGTTGTTTTTATTATAACAGATAAACATGTCACGCTTTGTCATAGGAATGTACTATAAAAAACTTTTATGCCAGGCATTTCCTCTCCCTCATGTCAAAGATAAAATTTTGTTTAACTGTCACAATTCAGCGTTTGTTCATGCTAAAATATAGAAAAGAATCAATACAGATTTTGCAAGGAGGCGAGCGGGATGAAGAAGCGGTTTATTTTGGATATGACAATGCTGTTTGTATTTCTGATCGTGGTCGGGTACAAGCCGCTTGGAAATTACTGGCATGAGACTTTGGGCATTGTGCTTTTTGTTCTGGTCTTTTTGCACAATTACTGGAACAGGCAGTGGTACAAGTCTTTGAGTAAAGGGTCCTGGGGACTGGAGAGGAAGTATACGGCTGCGGTCGATGGGCTTTTGATTGTTTCTTTCCTGGCTGTTCTCCTTACTGCCCCATTCATTTCCCGCTCCTACTCTCTTGGTTTCAATATTCATTTTCTTGAGGGTATCCATAAAGCGGGCGGCGCTCTTATGCTGGCGGCGATCGGGCTGCATCTTGGGATTCACTGGGCGATTTTGAAACCTCGTTTTGTGAACGGGCTGCATCTTGCTAATGTTTCGACAGTTGGAATAATCGTCCGGCTCGTGGTCCTTGCAATCGTTCTCGGTGCCATTTACTTTATTCTTCCGACGGGCACGCGCCCGAATCTGAATTCTTCCGGCGTGTATATCGGTATGCTGGGGCATCTAGTGGATGTCATCGGCATTGGCGCTGTGTCTTACTTCATTCAGATGCATTTGAGGAAATTGGGACGTAAAGCGCCAGCAAAACCTGTGCGTTAATTGAAAAAGGGCTGTGGCGAAATAATTGCCTGTTTCGCTGCAGCTTTTTTGATTTCCTTTTCCATACATTTCTTCTATAGTTTCTCTGTCATATTTCGCATTTCACATGGTATCATGCTGCATGCTAAAATGAAGAAAAGAGGTTCTTGGGAGGTTTATTATGAAGCTTCGTATGATTGTAGACACGGTGATGCTTGTCTTATTCCTCGCGATTCTGGATTACCGCCAGATCGGGAGTTCGCATCATGAAATCTTCGGGATGATTTTCTTTGTCATCGTCATTTTCCATAATTATTTGAACAGGCAGTGGTATAAGTCTCTTCCGCGCGGGCGGTGGAACTGGGACAGGCGGTTCACGTTTCTGATCGATGTCGTGCTTATAGGTTCGTTCCTCGCAGTCATGATTACGGCGCCGCTGATTTCTTACAAGCTGTCGCTGGATATCAATGCGCCGCTCATCGTTCACAGGATTCACCGGATCGGCGGTTATGTGATGCTCGTTGCAATTGGGCTGCACCTGGGGATCCACTGGAGCGCTCTTCTTCCGCGTTTCAAGAAGGCTCTGCACCTGGGAAATACGAAGACTATTTCTATTTTCCTTAAGGTGCTTGCTGTGGCACTGGCCGCTGCAGGAATTTACTTCTCGTTTGGGTTCCACATGGGAAATCGTATTTTCCTGCTTCCTGTCACGGGGACACGGATGCGCGCGCCAAACGTGCCTGCCTTTGTTCTCGCCCATCTGGCGATTGCGATTCTCTATGCGGAGATTTCCTATTATATACAGAAGTTCATCAAGTCGAGCGGAAGGAGACCAAGAGCAGTAAAGAAATAATAAAAAGAGGTTGTAGAAATGATCGCACATTTCTACAACCTCTTTTTTATTTCTTATTTGCTTTTCAGAACGTATCATGGGCGGCGTTGTCGTACCAGTGGTATTCTATCTGCTTGCAGATTTCTTCTGCTTTTTCTTTCCCGAACTGATCGGCAACAAAGCCTACTGCCATGTCGGTGCCTGCGGAGACACCGGCGGCGGTATAGATATTGCCGTCACGGACCCAGCGGGGTTCTCTTTCCCAGAGGATGCTTGTCCCCTGGTTCCTGACCCAGTCAAAGGCATTCTTATTGGTCGTCGCGTGGCGGCCGTCCAAAATGCCTGCCGCCGCCAGAAGAGCAGAGCCTGTGCAGACGGTGAGCACCCATTTCGTCTTCGAGGCAAGATCGCCGAGGCCGGAGAGGAACCAGTCGTCGGTGACAAGGGTTCTTGTTCCCATGCCGCCCGAGACGATGAGGATATCTGAATCCTGCACGTCGAGCATGCGCTCGGTCACGACCATGATGCCCTGGCTGTTTGTCACGATGCCGCCAAGAAGCGATACGGAGCGGATCTCGTATCCATCCAGTTTGGACAGGACCTCTGCCGGACCAAATGCGTCAAGCGTTTCAAAATCATCAAACATCACAATCGAGGGTTATAGGACAAAACGTGTTGGTAAAAATTT
>NZ_FR896382.1:0-3083 GCF_000435155.1 Dialister sp. CAG:357
TATTCATCCCCCAAATTTCCGTGAAGAGCCAGAATTCTTTCCTTGACACATATGGAAAAGGATGGTAATCTAAAGCCACAAACGAAAGACACCGCGGAACTGACGGAATGATGTGGAATCGACCACGTGAACCGCGGATGATCTGATTGGCCGACCGTCTGGGCAGGGAAACCTGAACAGGCGGTTTTTGCGTCTTTGGTTTCCCTTCATTGTTAAAGTGGAGGGATTATATGAGAAGAAATCGTTGGTTGATTGCACTCGCTGCGGTCGGAATTCACATCTGCATAGGCAGCGTCTATGCATGGAGCGTCCTTACAAAGCCGGTCATGGCAGCTATGGGACTGACTCTTAGCGAAACGACATGGGCATTCTCGCTCGCTATTTTATTCCTTGGCATGTCCGCAGGCTTCCTGGGCGGCTTCGTGGAAAGGATCGGACCATCCCGCAGCGGTCTCGTTTCCGCTCTTTTCTTCGGCACAGGACTTTTGGGGACAGCGCTTGCCGTGCACATGCACTCATCGGCGCTCCTTTACCTTTTCTACGGATGCATCGGAGGCATCGGCCTTGGCACCGGATACATCACGCCGGTTTCCACACTCGTCAAATGGTTCCCGCGCCACAGAGGCTTTGCGACAGGCCTGGCAATCATGGGATTCGGATTTGCCGCACTGATCGCCGGCCCGGTCATGCGCTGGCTCGTTGATACGTACGGACTGTTAGAAAACTTTATCATCCTTGGCTGCGTTTACGCCGTCGTCATGATTGCTTCGGCTTCCTACCTGCGTCCGCCGAAAAAAGGCGAAATTCCTGCCCTGATCGATGAAGTCCTCGCGCAGGAAGCGGCTCTTGGCAAGAAGAGAACCGTCCTTGGCCCGCAGATGACCAGAAAAGAAGCGATGCATACATGGAAATGGTATGCGCTCTGGTGGGTATTCTTTACCAACATTACCTGCGGCATCGGTCTTCTTGCCGTTGCATCCCCGATGGCACAGGAAGTCATCGGCATGACCCCGGCGCAGGCAGCATCCCTCGTCGGCATCATCGGCATCGTCAATGGCGGCGGCCGTATCGTATGGTCCAGTATTTCCGACTGGATCGGCCGCGGCGTCACCTACATGGTATTCTTCCTCTTTGAAGTCTTTGCTTTCCATCAGCTCTCCATTACCAGAGAAGGCTTCATCTTCCAGGCACTCGTTCTTGCCATCATCTCCTGCTACGGCGGCGGCTTCTCCTGCATGCCGGCATTCCTTTCTGACATCTTCGGCGTACGCCAGCTCGCTTCCATCCACGGATCCATCCTGACTGCATGGGGCATCGCAGGCGTGGCAGGCCCGCTCATCCTGGCATTCATGAAAGAAACCACCGGCAGCTACAGCGCTACCCTCCAGCTCTTTGCCGGAATGCTCGCCGTTGCCTTTGTCATCAGCGCCGTCCTCCACTGGAGAAACGAAGTGGACAAGAAACGCTACGTCATGGAAGAAGCATCCAAAGACTCCATCTCCAACATGGCAGAAGCACATTAAGCAAATGGGTAATTAAGTAAATATGTAATAAAGGGTTGTGGAAATGTTCAATCATTTCTACAGCCCTTCTTTTTTTGAAGCACAGCGTTCAATTATTAAAGCAATACACATTGTTCATTAATGAAATCCTATACATATTTCTAATAATTCCTTGTTATCCTCTAATCTAGTTGCTATAATAAGACGAATCTTTCACTTAGTCTTGAAATATGGCGGTCGGGAGCTGCTGTTTTCAGACTCGTTTGAAAAGGAGTTTAGAAATGAAGAAGATCACCTTGACTGCCATGGCAGTCCTTGCACTTGGCATTTCTGCCAGCGCAGCCAACCCATTTTCTGATGTGACACCCAATGACTGGGCGTATCAGGCAGTCGTCGATCTGTCCGAACAGGGCGTCGTTGTCGGCTATCCGGACGGTACCTTCCGCGGCGAAAGAAACATCACCCGTTTCGAAATGGCACAGATCATTGCACGCATGCTGGCCAATGAAGATCAGATGAATGCAGAGCAGAGAGCCATGCTGGACAAACTCGCCGGCGAATATGCCGATGAACTTGGAAACCTCGGCGTACGCGTGTCCAACCTTGAAAAGAAAGTCGGAAACCTTTCCTTCTCCGGCAACAGCCGTGTCCGTCTTCTCCAGTACTATGGTGACAAGGGCGAAGCCGTAGATAAATGGGATGGCCGTATGCAGGTTTCCGTCAAGGGCCAGGTCAATGACAGCACCTATGCCTATGGCCGTCTCCGTTACGACATGAACTTCAAGGGAAAAGACAAGCGCGATGCGTACATGAATACGCTCTACGTTCACCATGATTTCAATGGCAAAGCAGGACTGACACTCGGCCGCATGGATCTTTTCCTTGGCCAGACCGGACTGCAGTACGATGATACCTTCGACGGTGCTATGGCTACCATCGGATCCAAGAAACTCGCCGCTGATATCGGCTATGGCCGTTTCATTGGCGGAAACCTTGGCAAAGCAGATACGAAAGAAGAAAGAGCCGCAGCGATTGCCCGCGTATACGGCAAGAGCGGACGTCTGGCTTATGATGCGGAATACATCCAGGGCGAAGACAAGTATGATGCACGCATCTGGGGCGCAGGCCTTACTGCCGGCGTGACTGAAGATATCGACATCTTCGGCGACTACTACCAGAACACCGATTACAAGGGCGATCCGCAGACATGGACAGCAGGCCTCGCATTCGGCCACTACAACATAAAGAAACCTGGCACCTTCCGCATTGCTGGCCAGTACATCAGTGCTGAAAAGGGCTCCTTCCTGAACGACACCACCTACACAGCATCCGCAGCAGGCCTTGTAGAAGACAGAAATGATATCAACCGTTCCCGCTTCTGGCTCGCATCTGCCGATCTTGTTCTCATGAAGAACGTCCGTCTCCACGGTGAATACGCATTCGATGTCAAGACAAATGGCAAAGCCAAGACCAATTACGACGATCTTGCCACCGTCTCCCTGAACTACGTATTCTAAGAAAACGGATGGAATAGATAATTAAATAAAAAAAGGGGATGTGACAAAATTCATCCCAACAAAA
>NZ_FR896383.1:0-5175 GCF_000435155.1 Dialister sp. CAG:357
ATCAAAGAGGCTGGATGTCTTCAGGAGCACATTGACACTCTGATTGATATTGCCAACGAAAACCATCGACGCAGAAGCAGCCTTTTCTTCCTTTCCACGGGCAAAAGAACCAGATGCCATGTAATCCTTCATGATCTGAATTCCGTCGTTATCTTTGAATTTGATCCCGGCGACCTCATCAAACGCCACACAGTCCCACAGACCGACAAGCCCCATTGTCTTCCGTCCCATGTTGTAGAAAAGGTTCGCTACCGTCGTCTGACCACCGGACACCAGGATACTGTTCGGCGATACCTCCTTGTAGAGATAGGATTTTCCAGTAGACCGCGGTCCCAGCTCGCAGAGATTAAAATTATTCTCCACAAGCGGAATCATGCGGGTGAGAAGGAGCCACTTTTCCCGATACGTCAGTTCATCCGGTTCCATACCGATGGAGCGCATGAGGATATCAAGCCACTCATCCTTTGTGAAGTCTTTCCGGCCTTCCTTTAAGCCATCCATATCTACACTTGGCAACTGGATCGGCGTCAGCTTGCGTATGCTGATTGGTGTCAATTCTTTCTGCTTCTTGCGTTTTGACTGAATGCGGTCTCCGGATGGAGAAATGATATCCGGCACCGCCTCTTCTCCAGAATCGTATTCCAGCTGCACGATGCACCAGATCCCGCCGCAGAGTAGACGATCATACTTCTCTGCATAATCCTCACTGATTGGAATTCCAGTCAGTCCCAGATTCGAGAAAGATGCCTCGTATTCGTCATACCGCAGATTCAGATCCACGGTCACCATATCAATGATGGTATGACTTCCCCGCTGCCTGAGTTTGGACAACACCTTCTGCGCCTCATCCGGACGGACATAGTTATCCGACAGGATCTTCTTTACGTTCTCAATGCCTCGCTCTATAACCTCTTCGTCATCCGAGCTGCAATACTGGCCAAGCAAAAATTCGAGGACATAGACCGGTACGTTCGCACCTTCCTTGATTTTCTTCGTCAGGTCTTTCCGAACGATCTTGCCGTCAAAGTTCTGACGGAGTTTTTCTTTTATAATTTCACGGGTACTCCTTTCTCCCGCTGCTGTTTCATCCATTTACAAGCATCCTTCCCTTAACTGAAGAAATCAAAATTATCGACCGCGAAAGCGATGTCTATCGTAAACTCCTCTCTCTGCGGAAGCTGCAGACCGCTTTCATCTGCAATAACCAGATAATAGGTTTCATTGCTACTGTACTTCATTGATTTCAGGTTAAAACTCACACGGAACGTCCTGTCCTGATTGTCATCGCTCGTCTTGTCCGCAATCACTCGCTGCGTATCGCTGACCTGCCTACCCTCTGCATCTGTAAAATACAGAAGATATGTCGCTGCTTCACGGTTTGCGCATACAGCCTCTTTCTGGTAGAAATTCAAAGAAAAGATCATGTTGCTGATCTTGTGACTCGCCGAGAGTAGACTTAAGGAAACAGGCTTTGTATCGTACTTTTTCTTATTTTTCTGATAGCCAGCGCTGTCCGTGCGCATGTAATGGTAGTCGATCACCGGCACGACCATCTCTTCCAGACTGATACCGCCGTGAACAAAGTTCAGTCCACCGCCCTTTTTTCTGATCCGGGTATTCCCTATAGGCGAAAAGGCATCAAACTGGGTGTCATCAAGGAACTTTACTGGAAGCAGATAATCCGGCTTCGCGCCCTTTTTCGTAATAAGGTAACGGCGATCCACTTCGATATCTTCATCGGATACTGTCGTTTTATCTACTTTCGCATCCTCGGTAAGAGGCTGATAAGTGTAGATAAATCCATGATCAGATGTGATGAAAATCCTCGTACCGCTGAACTCGTTCACAATGATCCTTACCATGTTCTTTAGTTCAGCAATCGCATCCTGGCATGAATTGAATACCTCTGTTTCATCGGTATGACTTGTCTCATCAATCCTGTTATGATAGATGTATACGACATCCATACCCTTGACCAGGGCACTTCGATCAGCACGTTTCATCTTGATAATGTTCTTGTACTGCAGAGCGACACTGGACGGATTTGCCTTCTTTAAAATCCCATCGCGGTCACCGGCTTCCGTAGACTTTCCGTCAGCCAGGACTCCGATAACACCATTCGGCCGCAGTTCTGCGGTGAGATCATTATGCGGCAAAAGGGCAGCCATTCCGAATTTCGTCACTGTCGGGAATATTCCTTCACAGGATTCCATTTTGACGTTTGCTTGGGTTTCCTGCCGCAGTTCATTCGCGAGGGTAACAGCAACCTCATAGCGCATGGCATCAGAAATCAGCACGAAAACCCTCGTATCTGCATTCTTCACCCTGTTACGATAGAAATCTTTCTGCTGAGGGACTTCCATTATGCGCCCAAAATTCTTCAGGTTGTCTGCTGCCGCCGTGGCCCAGTTTGTACCTAGGTTGCCGAGGAACCAGTTCGCGTATAACCCTTCTACAACATCCGCCACATGTTTGAACAGGTCATCCAGGAGTGGATTGGATGAATTCAGGGATTTTCCGAATGCTACATGGAACAACCTGTAGTATGTATCCATCCGGTAATAATCTTCCGTATATTTCTTCCAGACCTTATGAGGTTCAACTGTATGGAAACCTGCAGAATGCTCCAGATAGAACTTCTGCATATATGCCACATTCAAAACGCCTTCATAAAAATGCTGTACACGGCTGTACCAGAGAAGCGTTCTGCGTTTACCCACAGTTTCTATAATGGCATCGACATTTATCGTGTTGTCGATGATGTCGGTCATTATCTTTTTCAGTATGCATTCGTCGATGCAAGGGAAGATCTCTGTCGCGGTCAGTTCTTCGAGCGGAATCTGACTGAAACGGGCCGGAAGGCGCAGTTCATCCTCTACATTTCTGGCGATGTCGTACAGCTCACGGGTCTCATCACTGTGAATCCAGTCGGACATGAAATCATAGCAATAGCTCTGATGCGGAATCGAAATAAAGCTGTCGAGTCCGACCAGATTATCCATGCGCAAAGTACGCGTGACAGCGGTCATCAGAATATGGCATGACAGCCTTCCAAGATCCGATGACTCTTCCCTATAACCCGTTACCTGAGCCACCATCTGCCAGAAAACAGAATCCGCGCCAAACTTTGCAAAAGACTGATATATTCCATTCTGCTCCTGGTCCGTACCAGCCCGGAGAACTGTGCGGATCAGAAGATTCGGGCCAGTGTCCTTTACGCCGCAGAGTACAGCCATCACAGCCTTGTGCAGTTGTACCGGCGCTGTAATCTTCTGGTTGAGATTTGCGACCTTTGTCCGGTGCGCTTTCGTCTTGAAGAAAGAGCGATAATCCTTAACCGTCTTTCTGAGATTGGCGGTGTTTGGAATGTCCATTTCTTCAAGCCACATGGACACGAGATCGGCACGAAACTCCTCGCTGATAAGCTCTACCGGGAGGAGCCAGTTCTTTTCATCCGGATAAGATACCGGGCAGTATACGCAGAAATTACTGCTCTTGTCATCATATGTCAGGAGCTTCTTGACTTCAAAATTATTCGTATCGTCGAGTGTGATAAGCTTCGCATTCGCCAGCTCAATCTCTCCGCTCTGGATTTTTTCTTCAAAATCCCGGTCTTCGTCGTACCAGAATATGATCCTGCGGTTATAGAATTCCGGGAGCGGAGCTGCGAACCTGCGATTTAACTCCTGTATTACTTTATCTGGATCAGGCAGAGCCATAAATTCCCTCCTGTCTGTTACTTGTCGCTTCCTGATTTTTCACTATCAGTATGATGAGAAAAGGTTTCATGAGTAATTCCCGCATTACCTTGCGAAACTTTAATATTATCTTGAGATCTATGTTCCATAGTAACACCGGATTTAGGAGCATTCTCACCTTGCAAGGGTTTTAATCCTTTCCCACTTTTTATATCATTTATTGAAGAGTCGCTCATCTAAAAGCCTCCTTTTTGCAAAATAACTGAAATAGCATATAAGATGATACCGCTTATAGTCATCGTTAATGTTGAATCGAATTTTTTTTGCTTCTTCTCAACAATAGGTCTGAGTTCAAATACAACCGAAGTATATTTATCTATCAGCCACATTGCTGCTGTTTCATTATCTTCTCTATAAAGTTCAGCATCTCTTACATCCACACTGTTAAAAACAGGAATATCTTTGCCCTTCAAAAGGTACAAAAACTTAATCGCAGAAATTAGAAGAATACCCACCCCGCAAATGCAGCATCCTATTTCTATCAACACCAATAATAGCTGTCCCACATTCATGCTTCCCATAATCTTTGATAACGATGAGAAATCCAATGTAGTAAGCATAATAGTTAAAACGATACCCACAAATGCCAAGGCAATATTCGTCTTCTCATAGATCTTACTATAGTTATCCTGCAGTCTCTGATAATCATTAAAACAAGCATCTACGAAAAACTGAGCCGAAGGATACTGAGCCGAAGGATATTGGTCCGTCAAATTAACAGTGTTGATTTTCTCTGCAGGTTTGTATTGTTCTGCTGATTCTTTATTATCCATTCACATTCCTCATTACTTTATCTTCGCCAGGACATCCTGGAATATCGCGTAGTTATGCTTCACGCCATCGTCAAGATCAATCGAAATCATCTGATCAGCGAGGTGATGGATCTTTTCCTCATAAAGCCGCGTCTCTTCCGCCTGATCTTTGAGTTTCTCTAGCTGCTTATTCAGGCGTACACGATCAGAAGTCGATGCTCCGCTAATCTGACGCTCCAGACCGGAAATCGCAGTCCTATAGCGTGCCTGCTGCTCATGCACATAGTCCGTCCGGATCCGGGCAATCGTATCCGGCTGATAGCGATGCATGTAGATCAGGCATTTAAAACCGTTCTTCTTTCCAGAATCAAAGAGCCAGTAAATAGGCCTTTTCTGGTATGTCTTGCAGTGATCCTTGTAGAAATCATTCAAGAAATAATTCCGGATTACCTCTCTGGAAGTGGAGCCCTTCCCATCCAAAGCATCTGCGATAAACTTTAGATTCTCTTCCAGCGTGTCATCACCATATACGGTTCTGACGAACTCAACAAAACGCCCTACGATATCGTCAGTAAAATACTCATCATCAGTAATCGGGATGATAGCGTCCTTGTCAGGGATGAATGTCTTATACTTCGAGTCGTCCCAATCACCACCACCATAGG
>NZ_FR896384.1:0-3728 GCF_000435155.1 Dialister sp. CAG:357
TTTATTTGTCTGTATTAACAAATCCGCACCAGAATGACCGGTGGTGCAAAGGTGATACAATTAAAAAGCCCGCAAATCATCCATATCTTTTAACGAACAATACATGCACATCAATCAGAATGAATGGGTGACTGCGGTGATACAGGCCGTGAAGCGAATGAATGGCATATCGTCACCCACTCAGATACGGAAAATTCTTAAATTACTATTATCAGTATAAATAAATATTATCAAATAATCAAGAGTATAAACAAAACTTTACATAAAAAATACTAAAGGAAGATTCTAAGCTATAAAAATTTGTAATATGCGAATAAATTGCATATATAATGGAGTATATGTGCATCAAAATCTATGGATGGGGATGGAAATGAAGCGAAAGACATATGAATAAAATCAGGCATGAAAAAAGAGCCCGGATATCCGGACTCCTTTTTAGTGCAATTCATTAAGCGAGGAACTTCTTCAGTTCTTCGAGGAATGCTTCCTGCGGTACAGCGCCGATCATGCGGTGTACTTCCTGGCCGTCCTTGAAGAGGATGATGGTCGGAATGGACATGATGTTGAACTTTCCTGCGAGTTCCTGCATTTCATCGGTATCAACTTTGGTGAAGTTGACTTTATCTCCGAGCAGCTCGGAGGCATGGTCCATGACCGGGGCCATCATGCGGCAGGGGCCGCACCAAGTTGCCCAGAAGTCAATAATGCTGTAACCTTTGTGGTTTACGATTTCTCTTTCGAAATCTGCCTGGTTGTGAATTTCTGTGATCATAAGTCGATCGCTCCTTTTCGTCCGCGCTTCAAAAAGCAACGCTGCATTTAATTCTTTCTATATGATTATTATAACATATTTTGAAGTATGTACAAGGGGATAAAACTTGAAAATTTCAAGTTTTTAGATATATAGAGAAATAAAAATAGAAATGTTTTGCAAGACATTCTGTGGTGAAATGTCATATGTCTACTTAAATTTGATTTTTAAAATATAGTATACTTTTCAATACTTGCGAATAGGTATAAGTATCTTTTATTACAGAAATTATTTGAAGTAAGGTATAATCAAGTTAATATAATTATATCTCATCAAATAATGAGATTAAGAGATAAGGAAGGAGGACTCGATGGATCGAAAAAGAAACGCTGCTGAGAGGCTGCTTGCATCGTACAGCAGATTTTACGGAATCACCCGTTTCGACGGGATGGACGCTCCGGAGACGGAAGGAGTCAGGGAAGCTCTAAAGCTTTCTGTTCCGCTCCTGCCGGGCGGCGCAGAGCTTACGGCTGTGTGCGAATACTATGAGAGAAACGGCGGCTATTTCCTGCTTCGTTCCAACGAACTATGGACGTCGGAGCAGGAGGAGTTCATTTTCCTCTTCACCTGCCCGCGTCTGACGGAGGCGGTCCATGAGGCCGTGAAGGAATTTGTCTGCCGGAAAGGCAAGAAGATGGCTCATATAGGACCGGGCCATATGTACACAGGGGTTTCCTCTGTCATCATCTGTGATGATGCTGATGAAGCAGCAGAAAAGGCATTGAAGAAATCAAGTTACACGAAAACGTTCCGCTTCATGATTCACGGATGGCTCGAGTACCGGGCCAGCTGCCTAGACCTGTCGAGGGAAAGATTCCTCTTCAACAGGGCAGGGCGGAGAATGCAGCCGGAAATGATGAAGGTGTGGGAAGGACGGAAGGCCGGTCTCGCGTGAGGCCGGGATTTGAAGGGAGGTCACTTCATTGAATACGCTTGTACTGCTCGCGGTTTGTCTCGCTATTCTCCTCTGCGGCTATATTTTCTACGGCCGCTGGCTGGTGAAACAGTGGGACGTGGGTGAGGGAAATATTTCGACACCTGCTCATACAATGGAAGACGGGATTGACTAGTCCCCGCTAAAGCTCCGGCGCTCATGGGGCACCATTTTTCCTCGATTGCAGGCGCAGGCCCTATCACGGGACCGATTGGGGCTGCCATGTTCGGATGGCTGCCTGTCACGCTCTGGGTTCTCGTCGGCGGCATATTCTTTGGCGGCGTCCATGACTTCGGCGCGCTCTTTGCTTCTGTCCGCCACAACGGGCAGTCCATCGGGGAAATCATTTCAGCGAATATGTCTAAGAGAGCCAAGCAGCTCTTCATCATATTCTCTTACCTGACACTGATCCTTGTCGTTGCAGCCTTTGCTGCCATCGTTGCTTCCACGTTCGGCGCAACGATTGAAAACGGCGCGGTCAATATGGAAAAAAGTGCTGTCAAAGCATCCGTTGCTATGGTTTCGATGCTCTTCATTGTGGCTGCCGTCATTTTCGGCCTTATCGTATACCGTTTCCATGTATCCATGGCAGTATCCACAGTGATGGCTATCGGCGCTATCGTCCTCTGCATGGGCATCGGCATGAACTTCCATCCGATTTACTTCTCCCAGACGACATGGATGTGGCTGATCGGCCTTTACATCACGATTGCTTCCGTCACTCCGGTATGGATCCTGCTTTAGCCGCGTGACTACCTGAGTTCGTTCCTTCTCTATGCGATGCTCATCGTTGCCGTCGTCGGCATCGTAGGCGCGCATCCTGATATCGATCCGAACCTCTTCCCGGCTTACACAGGCTTCTCCGTGGACAATGGAAACGGCGTACAGTACCTGTTCCCGATCCTCTTCACGACCGTTGCCTGCGGCGCGATTTCCGGCTTCCATTCCCTTGTATCTTCCGGCACGACGTCCAAACAGCTCGATAAGGAATCCGACGCCAAGCCGATCGCATACGGCGGCATGCTTCTGGAATGTGTTCTTGCCATCATTACCCTCTGCGCGATTGCGTATGCCAGGGAAACAGGCCATATCCACGGCGCGACGGATATCTTCGCCGGCGGCATCGCTGCCATGATTGCCAAGATTCCGGGCCTGGAAGGAGCAGAAACGATGATGTACACGCTCCTTGTCCTGACATACTCCGCATTCTGCCTGACATCCCTTGATACAGCGACAAGACTGGCCCGTTTCATGTTCCAGGAATTCTGGCTCGAACCAGGCGAAACACCGAAGGACATCAAGGGCGGATTCAAGAAACTGATGGTCAATCCGTACTTTGCTACGATCCTGACCGTTGTCCTGGGCGTCCTTCTTGGCATGAACGGCTTCATGAAGATCTGAGGTCTCTTCGGCGCAGCCAACCAGCTCCTCGCCGGAATCGGCCTCCTTGCCGTAGCCGCATGGCTGAGCAATGCAGGGAAGAACAATAAGATGTTCCTCTTCCCGATGACCTTCATGATGATCGTCACCCTTGCATCCCTCGTCATCATCGTCAGGAACCAGATCGGAATGATCATGAAAGGCGGAGCAGACTGGGGCCCGTACGCACAGGCCGGCATCGGCACCCTCCTCATCGTTCTTGCCCTTGAACTTGCCGTAGAAGGTTACCGTACCGTCATGCGCGGCAGAAAAGGCGGCGGAGATAAAGCAGAAAGACTGCCTGACCTTGAAGTAGAAGAATAAGTGAAGACATTAAAAAAGGAACTGTGACAAAATCCGTTAAAACGGTGCTTTTCCCTATTCTCGAGCGAAGCGAGGTTTAAGGGTGTTAACCTTGCTCCGAAGGAGAAGGTCCCGGCGAAGCCGGGGAATACAGTAGTTCTCGAGCGAAGCGAGGTTTTTAGGTGTTCAAACAAAATTAATGCATATAGATGCTAGATAATTCTTTAATGGCATATTCCAATAGAAAAAGGAGCTGTGGCA
>NZ_FR896385.1:0-2544 GCF_000435155.1 Dialister sp. CAG:357
GCCCTTCGGGCACTTCCCTCCGTTGGGGGCAGCTCTGCGATGAGAAATGAAAAAGATCAAATCTATTTTGTCTTGAACTTATATAGGCACCTTCCCCGTCTAGGAAGGCGAGTAAAACCCTGCTGCGCTCGAAAAGGAAGCCCGGGAAATGGTATTTCCACCTTCCCCTCCCTGTGTATTTATATTTTATTTATCATTATTTAAAGGCAGAGGAAGTTTTATCGTGTAGTATCGGAAATGAAAATAGGGGCGGCAGACGCCCCGGCTCGTTATCACTGTGCTATAATATAGGATAGCGCTTAAGCTCATATTTTGGAGGATTTATTATGATATCAATCGTGACACCCGTTTATAACGAAGAAGGAAACGTCGTTTACTTTCATGACGAAGTGACTAAGGTCATGAAGGGCGTTGACATGGATTATGAGATCATCTATGTCAATGATGGCTCTAAGGATCGGACGGATGAGCTGATCCATCAGCTGGCTGACAGTGACCCTCATGTGCGGGCGCTCACGTTTGCCAGGAATTTCGGACATCAGATCGCCATTACCTGCGGTATGGATTTTGCCATCGGGGATGCAGTGATTACGATGGATGGGGATATGCAGCATCCGCCGGAACTGATTCCGAAGCTGATCGAGAAGTGGCAGGAGGGGTATGATATCGTCCAGACGATCCGCACGACGACGGAGGATGCAGGGCCGGTGAAGAAGATGACTTCGGCCGGGTACTACGCTTTCATCAATGCGATTTCGACGACGCGTGTCACTCCCGGCGGTTCGGATTTCCGTCTGATGGACAGGAAGGCGCTGGAAACTTTCAAGAAGTTCCGTGAACACAGCCGTTTTATCCGCGGCATTGTCGGAGGCCTTGGTTTCAAGCAGACTTCGATCGAGTTTGAGGCGCCGGCCCGTCACGCCGGTGTTTCGAAGTTCTCCATGCGCAAGATGCTTCATTTCGCTATGGACGGCATCATCACGAATTCGACGCTGCCGCTCCGCATGGCTTTTTACATCGGTGTCCTTGCCGCTGTGGCCGGTGTGCTGGTGATCCTGCATGTACTGTACTGTGTCATTGCAGGACAGGCTGTACCGGGCTGGGCGACGATGACGATCCTGATTTCCATTTTCGGCAGCTTGAACCTGATGGGTCTTGGTATTGTGGGAGAATACCTGGGCCGCATTTTCGAGGAAGCGAAGAATCGTCCTCTGTACTGGCTGCAGGATGATACGGCTTCCCATGCCGATAATCCTTATCGTGAAACGCACGATCATTTATAATTTCTACGCACAATTGAAAGGAGATTTTCATGGGCGATACACCTTTTTTCGAAAGTGAATTATTTGCTGAACTGAGTGAAGATCTGAAGGCATCTTCCCGCTTTACAGCAACCTACCGCATCAAGGCATCTGATTATGAGGAAGCAAAGAAGCTGGCTTTCGGCATCTGCGTGGAGCAGACGGTCGAATGTCCGTATGAGCTGGTCGAGGATACTCCGATCGGAGATACGATTGTCGGCCAGATTGAATCGATCAATAAGGCTGATCCGGGTGCTTACTACGCTGTCATTTCGTATGATCCGGATGCTGTAGGCCATGAAATGTCTGAACTGGTCAATATGTTCTTCGGAAATACGAGTCTGCAGCCTGGCATCCGCCTGATGTCGTTCGAGCTTCCGGATTTCATGTACAATGATTATCCGGGTCCGCGTTTCGGCCGCGAAGGCATCCGTGAATTGTGCGGTGTGGAACATGGCCCGATCCTCATGAGTGCGATCAAGCCGCTCGGCAAGAGTCCGAAGGAGCTGGCTGAAATGGTTTACAAGCTCGCTCTTGGCGGCTGCCCGATCATCAAGGACGACCATTCTCTCATGAATCAGGATTATGCTCCTTTCGAAGAAAGAGTGCTCCAGTGCGTCATGGCGCTGGCTGATGCGAAGGAAAAGACAGGCAAGAAGAGCATGTACATCGCCAACTGCACGGCTGACGGCCTGCAGATGCTCGACCGTGCTTACAAGGCGCAGGAAATCGGGGCAGACGGCATCATGGTCGCTCCGGCTCTCACCGGCTTCACGCTGATCCGCAATCTGGCAAGGGATCCGGAATTCCATCTTCCGATTTTCCTCCATCCATGCTTCTCCGGCTCTCTCGTTCTTTCTGAAGATTCCGGCATGTCCCCCTTCTGCTATTATGGACAGCTCTCCCGCCTGATCGGCGCTGACGCTGCCATCTTTACCAGCTTCGGCGGAAGGTTCTCCTTCTCTGTCGATACCTGCCAGAAGATCTGCGAAGGCACATCGGAAATGATGGGCGGCCTCCGCTCCATATTCCCCGTTCCTTCGGGCGGCATGCGCTGGCAGCTTTTCAAGAATATGTACCAGACTTACGGTCCGGATACGATTTTCCTCGTGGGCGGTGCTCTTCAGACAGAAGGCCCGGATCTCACGGATAATGTGAAGTTCTTCCTGGAAAAACTGGAAGAAGCACAGAGATAATATATAAGACAATAAAAAAGGGGCTGTGACAAAATGGTTAATCATTT
>NZ_FR896386.1:0-11876 GCF_000435155.1 Dialister sp. CAG:357
ACCAAGTACCTGAAGGACTGAGGAAATAGGATCGTAAGCAGACCAATAAAAAATGCTGTGAAATCGAATCGTGATTTCACAGCATTTTTCTATTTCTCCCCTGCTTCCCGGATCTTTGCGAGGAAGGCTTCTGCCGGGGCGGAGAGGATCTGATGTTTTTTCCAGACGAGGGAAAGGGGCGAGGTGAGGAGCGGAGAGAGGGGACGGAAGGCGAAGGGACTGTCCTTTCCTGACGGCGCTATGTGGTCGAAGCAGAGGGCATAGCCCAGGCCCGAGCGGACCATGAGGGAGCCGTTGAAAAGGAGCGTGTACGTCGCGGCGATGTGGAGGCGGCTCATGGGAAATCCGAGCCAGCCGGAAAGCTCGTCGCGTGAGAGTGACTGAGAGGAAAGGATGAGCGGGATGCCCAAGAGATCTTCTGCCGTGATGGCCTTCTTTTGTGCCATCGGATCATCCTTATCCATGAGAAGGCCCCATGTGTCATGGTTTGGAAGAGGGAGGGAGTAGTACCTCTCGGTATTTTCCGCGCCCATGAGGACGGCGAAATCAAGAAGGCCCTTGTCGAGGCGGTCCATGACGATTTCTCCGTTTCCGCTGAAGAAATGGGGAATGATTAGCGGGTGCTCATCCTGCAGAACTTTCAGTGCATCTGTCACAAAGGACAGCGCTTTGCTTTCCCCGCAGCCGAGGGAAAGATCGCCGCTTACTGTCTTCTCGCCAAGGGAACGGAATTCCTTCTCCGTGATCTCAGCCAAGCCCACGATTTCCTCAGCCCGCTGCCGGAGGAGCAGTCCTTCGCGCGTTAAAGACAGCTCGCGCCCGCCTCTTGAAAAGAGCGTCTGCCCGAGTTCTTCTTCAAGCTCTCTGATCTGGCGGGAAAGCGTCGGCTGCGTCAGGTGCAGCGCCCGCGCCGCCCTCGTCACGCTTCCTTCCTGCGCGACGGCAAGAAAATAACGGAGTACACGGATTTCCAAAATATCAGATCCTTTTCGCCAAAAGACTAACACAAAAGGAGCTGTGAATGACGATCACTCGTTTTCACGGCTCCTTTCTTCGATTTCTTATTTCGTCTTCACGTACCTTGGAAGTTCTTCGACGGGTACGGTGTGGAGGAAGCCTTCTCCGATTCTCTTGAGGAGTGTCAGCTGGATTTTTCCTTCGGTGATGCGTTTGTCCTTGTACATCTGGGCGGTGAGGATTTCATCCGGGATGTTGACAGTCGTCGGAAGGGAGAGGGATTTCAGGACGTATTCGAGGCGTTCTGAGGTGCCCTGCTCGGTGAGGCCCAGGAGTTCGGAGCGGCGGGTCATGAGGTTCATGCCGATGGCTGTGGCTTCGCCGTGGGTGATCTTGGCATCGTCATAGCGGTAGCAGCGTTCGATAGCGCCTCCGATGGTATGGCCGAAGTCAAGGATGCGGCGTTCACCTTTCGCGCCCGGGTCGATTTCTACATAGTGGGCTTTGATGGCTACGCATCTCTGGATGATTTCCGGAAGGACGCGGAGGATGTCCATGTCAGAGCCTGCTTTTTCGAAGAGTTCGAAGAGGTCCTTGTCAGCGACGCAGCCCAGTTTCACAGCTTCGCCAAGTCCGTTGTGGAGGTAGCGGCGCGGGAGGGATTTCGCCATGGAGGGGTCGATGTAGACGGCAGCAGGCTGGTAGAACATGCCTACGAGGTTCTTGCCGGCTGTGATGTCCAGGGTGACCTTTCCGCCGATGGCGCTTCCGATCTGCGAGAGGACGGATGTCGGGAACTGGATGTAGCGCACGCCCCTGTGCCAGGTGGCTGCGGCAAATCCGGTGACGTCGCCGACGATGCGGCCGCCCAATGCGATCAGGATGTCGTCATTTCCAAGGCCGAAGTCTGCCAGCGCTCCGTAGATGCTGTTGACGATCGGAAGGGAGCGAGATTTTTCCGTCCCCGGCACGACGATCATTTTCGCCTTGATGCCTGCTTTTTCCAGTGAGCTGACGAGACGCATGCCGTACAGCTTGTCGATGGTGTCTTCTGTGATGACGGCTGCTTTTTCAGCGCCGGTCAGGTCCGCGATGGCGGAGCCTGCTTTGTCGATCAGTCCGCTTTCAATGTGGACGTCGTAGGAATCGCTTCCCAGATTGATGTGGATTTTTTTCATAATCCGTTCCTCCTTCAAGTACGCTCTCTTTGCTTTCATTATAGCATGAAGAAAGAAAAAACGCCCATGAAATGGGCGTAAATGCTGTGCCATATTAGGCCATATCGGCGAGGATCCTGTCCCAGCCGCGGGCTTTGAGTTTCCTCATGAAATAGCTTGCGCAGGTGGCGCGGATCATCTGGTCGAGGACGAGTGCCATCCATACGCCGGTGAGGCCGAGGCCGAAGCCGTAGAGGAAGAGGCCGGTCATAATCGGGCGCAGAAGTGTCACGGAGAAGAAGGAGTAAGCAGCGACTTCCGCTGTCCTTCCGCTGCCGCGCAGGATGGAGGATCCGATGACGCCGTAGGCTTCCGGGAAGGAAACGAAGGCTACGAAGATCATGATGATGGAAGCGGCTTCAGGCGCGATGCCGTCGCCGGAATAGATGGTGAAGATTTCATTCCTGAAAATGAGCGTCAGGACGAAGACGGCGCAGGACATGTAGAAGGAAAGGCGCATGCCGCTCTTCTTGTATGCTTTCCAGTCTTCTTCGCTGCCGCGGCCGCAGGACTGTCCGGCGGTGACCATGCTTGCCTTGCCGAAGCCTGTGATGAAGTCCCAGTAAATGTCGCAGATATTCATGCAGACGCTGTGGATGGCAAAGGGGATGGGGCCAAGGCCTGCCGCCATGCGGGAGAAGATGACCATGCCGGCTCTTTCGCTGCCCTGCTCGCTAAGGATGCTGCCGAAGATTGGAAGTATCTGGCGGAAATAATCCTTGTCAGGGACATAGGAGCTTTCGGCGAAGAATCCGTCGCCCCTAAGGATTGCCGCTGTCGCAATGAGGGTGAAGAGGGTGGCAAAGACGGTGCCGATTGCGGCTCCGGCGACGCCCATCGCAGGGACGGGGCCGATGCCGAAGATCAGGATGAAGTTCAGGATGACGTTGATGATATTTCCTGCCACATTCGTCTTCATGATGACAGCCGTCTTGCCATAGCCAAGCTGCACGGCCTGGAGGATCAGCGTCAGTGAAGTGAAGTATGTCGCAATGAGGGCCGGGACGCTGTAGTCCATGGCCAGGGAAATGTAATCAGGGGTCGCTCCCATAAGGTAAAGGATATCTTCCAGGAAAAGGAAGAAAAGGATGTGGAGCATGCCGAGGAGCAGGGCGCAGACGGTGAGGGATTTCTTCATGATGGAAGAAGCCGCCTCTTTTCCTGCTTCGTCTGCTTTTCTCGAAACAAGGAGCGTCACCGAGGAGGCCAGCGACCTTGAGAAGCAGAGGAGCACGAGCCTTGGCTGGGCGAAGATGCTGACCGCTGCGATCGGGAAAGCTCCGAGCGTGCCGACCATGATGAGGTCCGTCGAGGCGAGAAGGATCATGAAGAGCCCTTCGAAGGCGGCCGGCAGTGCGATTTTCAAATAGGATTTATCGTAAGAATTGGTCATAAGATTCTCGTTTCTTTTTGCATTTCTGACAAAAAGCCCGGTCTCTTTCGTGAAATCGGGCAATTCGTTCTAGTTGTATTCTATCTTAAATGAGAAACTTTTTCAATCTAAAACGGTCGATATACACCGACGAGAACTCACCGTCCCGTAGGAAACAGTTCGTTCAGGAAATGAATTTCCATGCCTTGCACGGCATATGACAAATATTTCATGCGATTTATGCATACTATTTGACAGAGTTTCTGAAATCAGCCTATACTAAACCAACATCTAAGAAGGGAGGGGTCATCATGAGACAGGCAGCTATGGCAGCAGCATACGTTTATTACCGCGGTTATTACTTTACCCGCGGCTATTTAGCGTACCCGTCTCATGAGCCATAACCCTACCCTTTACCGGACGATCAGGACAGACTCAGGAGAGCCTGTCCTTTTTTTATTACCCGGAAGCAGGATGGAAGCATAGAGCAAGACCAAAGAAACCGCAGTAGCGGATGGAGCGCCCAAGGGGCAAGGAGGATTATTATGATTATCGTTATGAAGGAAGACACACCGGCACTGGAAATTGAACGTATGGTGAAATCTCTCGAGGACAGAGGATTCCAGATCGACAAGAGCACCGGGTCAAGAAAAGTCGTACTGGGACTTGTGGGAGACACATCGGCCCTCGATGAAAGGGATTTCATGGGCCACGAATGGGTCGACCGCGTCATGCGCGTGCAGGAGCCGTACAAGAGAGCGAGCCGCGCTTTCCATCCGGAGGACACGATCGTCGATGTCTCCGGCGTCAAGGTCGGCGGAAAGAAGCTCGTCGTCATGGCAGGACCGTGCTCGATTGAAACGCCCGATCAGATCCACGGCATTGCCAAAGAAGTGAAGAAATCCGGCGCAGCTATCCTTCGCGGCGGCGCATTCAAGCCGAGAACGTCCCCGTACTCTTTCCAGGGACTTGGCGAAAAGGGGCTCGACCTTCTTCTCTCGGCCGCCCGCGACAATGACCTTCCGGTCGTCACCGAGCTCATGAGCGCAGACAAGATCGGCACTTTCCTTGAAAAGAAGATCGACCTCATCCAGATCGGTGCGAGAAACATGCAGAACTTCGACCTTCTGAAAGCCGTCGGCCGTCTGAATGTGCCGGTCCTCCTGAAGAGAGGCATGTCCGCCACGATTGAGGAATGGCTGATGAGCGCCGAATACATCATGAGCGAGGGCAACCACAATGTCATCCTCTGCGAAAGAGGCATCCGCACCTTCGAAAAGGCGACAAGAAATACGCTTGACCTTTCCGCCATCGCCGCCGTCAAGCGCATGAGCCACCTGCCGATCATCGTCGATCCAAGCCATGCGACGGGCAAGAGATGGATGGTCGAATCCATGGCCATGGCAGCCATTGCAGCCGGCGCGGACGGCATCATGTGCGAAGTCCACAACGATCCGGAAAATGCATGGTGCGACGGCGCTGAATCCATCACGCCGGAGACCTTCGACCACATGATGAAGAAGCTCCGCGAGATCGCACCGATCGTCGGACGCGAACTGTAAGAAGGAAATCCGCAGTATATATAGTATAAAAATAAATATAGAAGCAGAGCAGAACAGGAAAAAATACTATTTCCACGGATTTTCATTTTCGTATACAATAGAGTAAGAATCAGTGAATTTCATAGTCAGGCAGAAAGAAAAGGGAGAATATGAGTACAAGTGACTTCAGCAAGATTACCGTCGGCGTCATCGGGCTGGGCCTTATGGGAGGTTCTTTCGCCAAACGGTTCAAGGAAATCGGAAACAGGGTCATCGGAATCAACCGCACGAAGAGTGCGGAAGAGGAAGCCCTCCGGATGGGAATCATCGATTCCGCAGATCCTAAGGATCTCAAAGAGTGCAGGATCGTCGTCTTCTGCACGCCGGAGAAAGCGACGAAAGCATTTCTGGAAGAGAATCTTTCTCTTCTTGCCAGGGATGCCATCCTGACCGACATCGCAGGCGTCAAGGACGGCTTTGCAGACATCGCAGAGTCTTTGATCCTTCCGACGCAGGATTTCATTTCCGGCCACCCCATGTGCGGCAGGGAAGGCGCAGGCCTTTCGCAGGCATCGGCAGATATTTTCAAGGGCGCGAATTACATCGTGATCCCGAGGAAATCAAACAGGAAGGAAAATGTCGCACTCATCGAAGAGATGATCAGGGCGCTGGGCTGCGCGCATGCACCGGCCGTGACGGCCCATGAGCATGATGAAATCATCGCATACACGAGCGACCTGCCCCACGCGGCGGCAGCGGCTCTGATGAACAGCGCCTCCTACAGGAAGGACACGAACCGTTTCACCGGCGGATCCTTCAGGGACGAGACGCGCGTGGCAGATATCAATGAAGAACTCTGGACATCGCTTTTCCTGTCGAACAGGGAAAATGTCCTTACGGAAATAGAACGATTCGAGGCGGCGCTTGAAACGCTCAGGCGTGCCATCGAAGAAAAGAATGAAGACAGCATACGGACCTTCCTTTCGGAAGCGGGCCGGAGAAGAAGGGAATGGGACAGCCATGGCAGTAGTGAATATGGATCTCGGGAAAGAATCGTACAAGATTGAAATCGAAAGAGGGCTTCTCCCTCATATCGGGGAAAAGATCAGGAAACTGACAAAGGCGCAGAAGATCGCCGTCATCACGGACAACCATGTCCAGGCGATTTACGGGGACAAGATCCGCGAATCCCTGCAGCAGGGCGATTTCCACGTGCGCATCATTGAAATGCCGGCCGGCGAGGAGAATAAGAATATCCACGTCCTGGAAGGCGTCTACAATGAGCTCTGCGACTTCAACCTTTCAAGGGACGATGCAATCGTCACCTTCTCGGGCGGCGTCCCGGGCGACCTTGGCGGATTTGCGGCGGCTTCCTACATGAGAGGCGTGCCCTTCTTCCAGGTGCCGACGACGATTCTTGCGCAGATCGACAGCTCGGTCGGCGGAAAAGTCGCCATCGACCTTCCCGGCGGCAAGAATCTGGCGGGTGCTTTCTACCAGCCAAAGGGTGTCTTCATCGACCCCGACCTCCTCGATACGCTTCCCACGCGCTACGTCCATGACGGCCTCGCAGAAGCCCTGAAGTACGGATGCATCGGCGATCCTGAGCTCTTCGAGCTTCTGGAAAATATCGGAAGCGAGGAAGATCTCCGGAATCATATGGAAGAAATCATCCTGAGGAGCGTCCTTCAGAAGAAGAAATTCGTCGAGGAAGACCGCTACGACAATGGCAGCCGTCAGATGCTGAACTTCGGCCACACGATCGGCCATGCCATTGAAAGGTATTTCAACTACTCGACCTACACCCACGGCGAAGGCGTTGCCATCGGCATGTGCCTTCTGACTGAGCAGACGGAGCGGCTGGGCATCACGGAAAAGGGAACGGCAGAACGCGTCATCCGCGCCGTCCATCATCTCTCCCTTCCGACTTCGATCGCCATTCCCGCTCTGGAACTCATCCCGCAGATCATGCATGACAAGAAGCGGCGCGGCGGAGAAATCACCCTCGTCGTACTGGATAAGATCGGAAAAGCTCACCTTCTCAAAGTGAAGACGAGCGAGCTTGATAAATACATCGTCACAGAATAGCAGGTGCATCATGATTATCAAAATCACACCGCAGACATTGGACGGCACGATCCACGTTCCCGCGTCAAAGAGCATGACGCACAGGGAACTCATCGCCTCCGCGCTTGCCAAAGGTTCGTCGACTCTTCGGAACGTCACCATGTCCAAGGACATCGAAGCGACCATCCGCATCCTATGCCAGTTCGGCGCTGTCATCGATGTGGAAAAGGGAGAGAAGGAAACCCTTATCCATGTCACGGGCGGCCTCAAAAAGCAGGAAGGGACGATCATCGCCGATGCCGGCGAATCAGGCTCGACGCTTCGTTTCCTCATCCCGATCGGCATTTATTCAGGAAACCGCGTCCAGTGGACCGGACACGGACGCCTGTCTGAAAGACCGCTCACGCCTTACTACGACCTTTTCGATGAAAAAGGCATTGCGTACCAGGCTGAATCCGGAGGACTGCCTCTCACCGTTGAAGGAAAATGGGAAGGCGGCCTTTTCGAGCTCCCGGGAAATGTGAGTTCGCAGTTCTTCACGGGCATCCTCTTTATCCTTCCGCTCCTTGCAGGAGGCTCCGCTTTGGAAAGCACGACCGAGGTCGAATCGGAAGGCTACATCAATATGACGATCGACACGATGCGGAAGAGAAATATCGCGCTGACGCTCCGCCGGGCAGGCCATTATGAAGTCTTCGGCCCGCAGGAGTACGAAGCGGCTGACACGGCGGTAGAAGGCGACTACTCGCAGGCCGCTTTCTGGCTCGCAGCCGGGCTTTCCGGAGGAACGGTCAAGCTGACAGGGCTCACAAGAAATTCCCGTCAGGGCGACCGTGCCATCCTGGATATTTTGATCCGCATGAATGCGTTCCTAGCTTTTGAGCATGACGACATCATTGCCGTCGAGAGCCAGACAGAGGGAACGGTGATCGATGCCAGGGACTGCCCGGACCTCGTGCCCGTTCTGGCCGCGATGGCTTCCGTCAGCAAAGGAAAGACGGAAATCGTCAATGCAGCCCGCGTCCGCCTGAAGGAATCCGACCGGCTCCATGCGATGGCCGTCGAGCTGAATAAGATCGGCGCGAAGGTGGAAGAAACAAAGGACGGCCTTATCATCGAAGGCGTGCCGGCCCTTACCGGCGGCACCGTTTCCTCCTGGAACGACCACCGCATCGCCATGGCGCTTGCTGCCATCTCGCCTCGCTGCAAAGATTCGCTCATCATTGAAGGCGCCGAAGCCGTCGCCAAGTCGTACCCGGGCTTCTGGGACGATTTTGCCTCGATTTCCCGCATTCCGCCTGAAGTCATCAAAGAATAAGGAGGGCTCATGGGAAATACATTCGGAAACACGCTTCATCTCACTATCTTCGGCGAATCCCACGGGACCGCCATCGGCTGCGTCATCGACGGCCTTCCTGCCGGGATAGCCATCGACTGGGACAAGGTCTCCTTTGAAATGCGCCGCCGCGCGCCGGGTTCTTCCCCTCTGGCAACGCCAAGGAAGGAAAAGGATGAATTTGAAATCCTTTCCGGTTACTTTGACGGCCACACGGAAGGGGATTCCCTTGCCATGCAGATCAGAAACGGCGACCAGCACTCGAAAGACTACAGCCGTCTCAAAGATGCCATGCGCCCGGGTCATGCCGACTACACGGGCCATGTGAAATATGACGGATACAACGATTACAGGGGAGGCGGCCACTTCTCCGGACGCATCACCGCGCCCCTCACCTTTGCCGGAGCCATTGCGAAGCAGATCCTTGCCAAAGAAGGCATCGTGATCGGAGCCCATGCGCTTTCCGTCGCAGGCATCATGGATTTCCCCTTCGACCCGCTGGGAGAAGAACCGGATCTCTTTGAGAAACTTTCCTCCATGCGCCTTCCCGTCATTGACGGCGAGCAGGGGGCAGCGATGGAAGAAGCTATCCTTGCTGCGCAGAAGGAAGGGGACTCCGTCGGCGGGCAGATCGAATGCATGGCACTTGGACTTCCTGTCGGCATGGGCGAACCCTTCTTTGATTCCCTCGAAAGCGAAATGGCGCACATGGCATTTTCCATTCCGGCCGTGAAATCCATTTCCTTTGGCGACGGAGAAACGCTCGCCGGCATGAGAGGCTCGGAAGCAAACGATCCCATGCGCTATGAAAACGGTAAAGTGAAGACAATCACAAACCATAATGGTGGCGTCCTCGGCGGTATTTCCAACGGGAACCCGCTCCGCTTCACCGTCACGATCAAGCCGACGGCCTCCATCGGAAAAAGGCAGGAGACGGTCGATATTTCCAAGAAGGAAGACACGATGCTGTCGATCGGCGGACGCCATGACCCCTGCATCGTCACGCGTGCCATTCCCGTTGTCGAGAATGCCGCTGCCTTCGTCCTGCTGGACCTGCTTCTCACGGGAAGGAGGTACCACTATGGCCGATGAAATGAAAAAACTCCGCGTCGGATGCTACGGCGCGAAGGGCTCTTACACGTATGAAGCCATGGAGCGCCAGTTCGGCGAAAGAGAGAGGGAAGAGCGCTACTACCCGCTTTTTGAGGATGTCCTCAAAGCTGTCTCCGAAGGCGCCATCGACTACGGCGTCGTCCCTATCGAGAACTCCTCGACCGGCGGCATCACTGAAGTCTATGACCTCATCATGAAGTATGACTGCGCCGTCGTCGGCGAGCAGCTGATCAAGATCGAGCACAACCTTTTGGGCGTGCCGGGCGCGACGATCGAGGATATCGACACCGTCTACTCGCACCCGCAGGGCTTTGCCCAGTGCCGTCCCTTCTTCAATGAGCACAGGGACTGGACGCTGAAGCCGTATTTCTCGACCTCAAGGAGTGCCGAGAAGGTTGCAGAGGACGGGAAGAAGAACCAGGCGGCCGTTGCAGGAAGGGCTGCTGCCAAGCTGTACGGCCTTTGCATCCTGAAGGAAAATATTTTCTTCAACGACAGCAACTGCACCCGCTTCTTCGTCATCGGACCGCACATGGAAATCACGGAGAAGTCCGACAAGATCACCCTCGTCATTGCCGTACGCCACGAGCCGGGCGCCCTTTACCACGTCCTAGGCTACTTCTTCTACGGCGGCATGAACATGACACACCTCGAATCCCGTCCCATGGCAGGGCGGCCCTTCGAATATTTCTTCCACATCGACGTCACCGGCCGGCTCATGGACCCGTCCAACCAGCACACGCTGAAGGGCCTCGAATCGATGTGCACCTATTTCAAAATACTGGGAAACTATCCTTCCTGTATCAGTGAAGAGGAAAGAAAGGAGCAGCGATGAAATTTGGGCTTATCGGAGAAAAGCTGGGACACAGCCTTTCCCCTGAAATACATCAGAAAATTTTTGAAAAACTGGGCATCCGCGGCACCTACAACCTGCTTCCCATCGCCAGGATGAATCTGAAGGATACCGTCGAAACCCTCCTTGAAAGCATGGACGGCTTCAATGTCACCATCCCTTACAAGACAGACATCATGCCCTTCCTGGATGAAATATCCCCCGAAGCCAGGACCATCGGCGCCGTCAATACCGTCGCTGTCCGTGACGGCAAACGGTACGGCTACAACACTGACTATGATGGATTTGCGAGGACGCTCGACAAGATCGCGGCCGATGTCAAAGGCGAGAAAGTCTTCGTCATGGGCCATGGCGGAGCCTCCCGCGCCGTCGTCCAGTGCCTCCACGACAGAGGCGCAGGCGCTATTCTTATCGTCAGCCGCTGCCCTGAAGCCGTTGATGAATCCTTCCAGGAATTTGCGGAAAAGAGAGACTGCCTCATCATCGACTACAGCATCCTCAACCAGGAAGACGGCTACCTCCTCGTCAATGCCACTCCCGTAGGCATGTACCCGAAAGCAGGCTTTTCCCCCGTGCCTGCCGAGGTCGCTGAACGCTTCGACAAGGTCATCGACCTCATCTACAACCCCTCCGAGACAAAACTCCTCTCCGATGCCATGAATGCCGATAAATCAAACGGCCTCTACATGCTCGTCATGCAGGCCGTCCGCGCCGAAGAAATATGGCTCGGCCACGACATCCCTGAATTCGTCGCCATGGAAATCGTCGAAGAAATGAAGCAGCTCCAGGAAGAACGCGTCGAAGCAGAAAGAGCGAAAGAAAAGAAGGCAGGCCTATGAGGAACATCATCCTGATCGGCATGCCCGGAAGCGGCAAGACCACCTTCGGCAAAGCCATCGCCGAAAGACTCGGCCGCCCCTTCATCGATGCCGACGATTACCTCGAAGAAAAAGAAGGAAGAACCATCGCCTCCCTCTTCGCCATTTCCGAAGACGCCTTCCGCGATGCCGAAGAAAGAACCATCCGTGACCTTTCCGAAAAGGAAAACCTCGTCATAGCCACCGGAGGTGGCGTCATCAAAAGACGTGCCAGCATAGAAAACCTCAAGAAAAATGGCCACATCTTCTTCCTTGACCGCGACGCCAAAGATATTGCCAGCGACGTAGAAGTAGAAAAACGCCCGCTCCTCAAAGACGGCCCCCAGAAAGTCTACGACCTCTATCAGGAACGAATCACCCTCTACCGGAACGCCGCCGACACCATCATAGGAAACCATGGAACCGAAGAAGAAGTCCTCGAAAAGATCCTTGCAATCATTGAAGGACTGTAAAAAAGAATATAAAAGTAAAAGAGCCATGAAAATGAACATTGATCTTCATGATTCTTTTTTGGCTCTTCACGGAAATTTGGGGGATGAATA
>NZ_FR896387.1:0-7123 GCF_000435155.1 Dialister sp. CAG:357
ACCGATTTACACAAACTATTTTACACTCCCGAATTATGATTAGAAAATACAGAAAGTATTGTTATTTACGAATGCTCTATAACAGAGGTTATAATGGATGACACAAAATATATGAATCTGGCCATTAAAGAAGGGCTGAAGGGATTGTCCGCAGGAGAAGTTCCAATCGGTGCTGTCCTGACCCTTGACGATTTTGTCATTGCCATAGGCCATAACACCAAAGAAACGATGAATGATCCCTCGGGCCATGCCGAGATACAGGTAATAAAAAGTGCCTCAAAATTCCTGTCCCGCTGGCGTTTGACGGGTTGTACTCTTTATGTTACCATAGAGCCATGCCCTATGTGCGCCGGTGCAATTATGGGTTCCCGTATATCAAGACTTGTGTACGGAGCTCCTAATATGCAGTATGGTGGGATTAATTCCATCTTTCAGATCGGGCAGTCTCAGGCACTCAACCATAATCTCTCCATTACTGCCGGAGTCAGATTCAATGAGTGCAAAGAACTGATGGACAAGTTCTTTTTATTGAGCCGGGAGAGCCATTAACTTAATATGGAGCAGTATCGAAGTGGTCATAACGAGGCGGACTCGAAATCCGTTAGCCGTTCGCGGCCCGTGGGTTCGAATCCCACCTGCTCCGCCAGAAATTAAAGCAGAATTATCTTTTTCGGGAAAATTCTGCTTTTTCTAATTCTGCTTTTTCTCTTGCACGGAAAATTTATTAACTTTTCCTGTACGTGATATAATATTTAAAATAACTTTTAACTATGGAGGATTTTAACTTGGTACTGAAAAGAAAACTATTCGTATTGGCCTCTGCTCTTTTCATTGCAGGCGGGATTCTATCTTCCGATGCCAAGACCCTGCTTCTGGTTCCTCAGGATAACCGTCCTGTAAGCTTATCTTATACAGTTTCAACAGCAACAAAGGCAGGCTATACGGTCCTTACGCCTCCGGACGCATATCTGTCCGGGAAAAATTATCAGGGAAGCCCCGATCTTATCTGGCAATGGGTAGACAGGAACATAGGCAAAGCAGATGCTGCCATCCTCTCCACTGATACCTTGATTTACGGAGGACTCGTTGATTCCAGAAAACATAATGAATCACTTGAGACTTTGGAGAACAGAGCTGACCGAATCCGCACACTTCACAGAAGATTCCCGAGTGTTCCGATTTATGCATTCGGTACAATTATGAGAACTCCTTATGCTTCCAGCGGAGGAGTAGAGCCCTATTACTATACCAGCTACGGGACATCATTATACAGAATTTCTGCTCTGCAGGACAAAATGGATATCGGGACGATCTCCAATGCTGAAACTGCTGAGCTTCTTTCTTTGAAACTCTCTGTCCCTTCAGAATACCTTCAGGACTGGTATAAAAGAAGAACTAAAAATACAATCATCAACAGGAAACTGATCGAAGATACACGGGAAGGTGTTTTTGCGTACTTCTGCAAAGGACATGATGATAACAGCAAGAACTCTCAGTCCGCTCTGGAGTCCAGATACCTGACCAAGGATGCGAAGGGACTCTCCCCTAAAATTTACGGTTCCTTCCCAGGCGCCGATCAGCTGGCTCTGCTTTTAATTGCCAGATACCACAATGATGCCAATCACCTGAAGCCGACATTTTCTGTAATCTATCCTTTAGGCCGTGAAGAAGATACGGTTCCAAGTTATGAGAATCAGCCGATTGGAAAGACGATAGAAGAACATGTCATTGCGGCCGGCGGAACGATTATCAAAAAGAACACACCGGATATTATGCTTGCCGTTAATACGCCTCTTGTTTCGACTGGAGAATCCGGAACATTCAGCAACTACGGCATGATGAAACAAAGCACAACAGATTTCATGAACCAGGTCGACAGCATTATCGATCGCGGAATTCCGGTTGCCATGGTTGATGTTTACTTTGCAAACGGCTCCGATAATACTTTGATGAAGCTTATGCAGAAGCATGACATTCTCTACAAAGTAGCTGCCTATGACGGATGGAATACTGCGTCGAATACAATCGGATTTGCCATCGCACAGGCTATCCTGGCTCCTGACATGTCCGCGCAGGATCATAAAGATATGCTTACCGAGCAATATCTCGACAACTGGGCTTATCAGGCAAATATCCGCAAGGATATAACCAGAATGTGTGAATCTCAGCATACAAACTATATCCCTACCCCGGATATCAAGGAAGAAATGATAGCTGAAGTCCAGGATTTTGCGAAGAGAAAATTAGGATTGAATCCGGCCACCGTTTCAGCAGATTTCCCATGGAACCGCCTGTTTGAAATTGATGCAAAAGTCTCTCCGAATCCTATATACCCCGTCTATATGACGCAGGCAGCCAAGAGACTTAAAGAAGAGCAGGAGGCTGCCAGAAAATTGAAAGAAGCTCAGGAACAGCAGAAAGCAAAAGCCGAATCCGCTTCCGTTCCCGTGCAGGCTAAGGGAAGCAATGTATCCGAAGGTACGGATATCTCGACCGTCTATATAAATAAATAAAAATCTGCAGCAGAAAAGGAGACCGCATTTGAAACTGGTCTCCTTTTTTATTAACCGTTTTTGACGCTTTTTTCCATTTCTCTGGCAGACTCTAAGGCGCTTGCTGAATCATAGGTGCCGGAAATCATCAAAGCAATGGCATTCAGATGCTGGCTTTCATTAAGAAGGTCTGCCTCAGCAAAAGTATGCCTGTCAATGACTTTCTTAGCAATTTTATAATGCTTATCCGCAATGCATGCGGTCTGGGGAAGATGCGTAATACATAAGATCTGCAGAGATTTGGATAGAATTCCGATTTTCTTCGCGACCTGAATAGCAACACGCCCGCTGATGCCCACATCAATTTCATCAAATATCAGTGTCTGTCTTTTCAAGAGGTTGGAAATCACCATTTCAATGGCTAACGCAATTCTGGATATTTCGCCGCCGGACGCTGTATCCTTCATGCTTCTTAAAGGTTCGCCCGTATTGGCGGAAAAATAAAATTCCATTTCAAGAGCACCGTTGGGAACTGGTTCTTTCGCAGGTACGAGGTGCAGCTCCATCCTGGCATTATTTATACCCATATCTTTCAAGATATCGACTACACGGTTCAGGATTCTGGCGGAGGAAACCTGTCTTAAGTGATTCAATGATTCTGCTGCCTGCATAACCATCTTCGTCAATACGCTGAATTTTTCCCGCATACTGTCATTATCATAAATAATTTCCTTGAGGGAGTCATACTCTGCCTTTGCATTGGATTCATATGCGATTACATCCTTAATGGCAGGGCCAAATTTTTTCTTCATTTCAAGAATAACTTCATTTCTTTCCTGAAGCCCGCTAAGTTCCTCCTCGGAGAAATCACTGCCTGACAAGTATGATTCAATTCCCGTAATTGCGTCTTCCAGAGAATATGCTGCTGAATCCAAGGATTCCGAGAGTGATGCAATGGAGATGTCATAGGAAGAGGCAATGGATACCTCCTTGACCGCTTTTGCTATACAATCCTGTACCCCATTATCAGCTGTGATAATATCCAGTGCTTCCTGCAATGCCCTCAGGATCTTCTCATGATTCTGGAGGATATTTAGCTTGCTGGTTACCTCTTCATCCTCTCCCTCATGGAGATTTGCTGCATTGATTTGGTTGAGTTCCCATTCCAGGGTATCAAGCCTGCGTTCTCTCTCCTGTTTCCTTAACTTATAATCATCGAGATCATCTTTTAATTTTTTCCATTCTTCGTATAGTTCCCGGTATTTCTTATATGATGCTATGACATCCGGAGTACCTGTATCCACCATTCTTTCGCAAAACGGGATCGACAGAAGTTCCATATTATCATTTTGCTCGTGAAGCCTCACGAGCTTGCTTCCCAGACTCTGCAGCTGGCGAACCGTACAGAAATTGCCATTAATTGTGCATATGCCTCTTCCATTCCTATTGAGTCTTCTGGATAAAATAAGCTGATTGCCGTCGGTATCGATCCCTTCCTTCTGAAGATCTTCGATGATAGTGTCATCTACATAAAACACACCTTCAATTTTGAAGTAATCGGCTCCCGTACGTATGAAATCAGTCTTTGCACGCCTTCCCATTAAAACTGCCAGTGCATCAATAACGATAGACTTTCCCGATCCGGTCTCTCCCGTGCAGATTGTCACGCCGGATGCCGGATCAAGAACAGTATCTTTAATGATTGCAAAGTTAATGATATGAAGACTTTGAAGCATTGTTCACCGCCTCACTTTTATGACTTTAAAAGTCCTTGAATATGTTCAAGAAAGACAGGAACGTCTTCCGGGCTCTTCAAAATGATCAGAATCGTATCGTCCCCGGCCAGCGTTCCTATAACCACATCAGAATTGGCATGATCGATAGCAAATGCAACTGCCGATGCGGAACCGGGAATCGTGTGTAAAACGACAAGATTCATGCTGCTGTCAATCTTTGTGACTGCCTGCTGAAACAACATGGCTGTGTGGTTCTTGGGCATGACATTTTGCTTTTCATCAGATAAAGCGTATCTGTAATGCCTGTCCTTGTAGGGAACCTTAATCAGCATAAGCTCCTTGATATCTCTGGATACAGTTGCCTGTGTAACTACGATCCCCTCTTTTTTCAAAGCAGCGGCCAATTCTTCCTGCGTTTCAATGACCTGATTCTGTATGATTTCCTTTATCTTCATTATTCTATATCTTTTCATTATATCTACCTTTCCTATTGCTTCCTTTGCAGGAGTCTTCAGTCATCGGTTCAAGATGAGATCCCTGCAAATGAATAGACATACTTTAAATCCTATGAATATTTATTATAAATTTTAAAGCATTTAGTGAATAAGGTCAATGATTTCTGTATAAAAATTCTTTTTACGGATCACTTTCCTGAAATTTTATTAAGTTTTCAGTCAGGATTTTCTGCTTTCGTCCGTTTAACGCTCTTGATAATGCAAACAATTGCAAAATAAATGCATGAAATCGGATATTCTGTTATAATTTAATAAAGAAAATCAATTCATTGTATAGAGGGATATGTATATGGATAATTATATCGGAAAGCATTTGCTGGTTGACTGCTATGGATGCAGACCTTCTTCTATAGATTCGTCACCAGATCTGCTTGCAGCCATGATTGATGCTGCTGAAAAAATCGGAATGACATTAAAAGAAAACTTCTGCCATGAAAGCGAAGATGAGGTAATCATTGCTGCTTACGGAGATAAATCTCATATCTGCGTACATGCTTACCCGCAGCTTTGTTATGCAGCCGTGGATATTTACAGCTTTGATGCAGATTTAAAACCGACCCGGACCATGGTGATGCTCAGAAACTATTTCCATCCGGAAAAAATCAGGGCAACCTCAGTCAAGAGAGGAAATATAAATCCTGATATGAAGCCTAATATCCATTCGAAATCGACAACGATGCATAAGTTCAAAAATACAGGACATCAGATGTCGGCTGCCGGAAAGAAAGTAGCCAGCTACATTGTCCACCGGAATGAAAAGAGAGACGGACTTGGGCCGGAATAACTTCTGCGGTTCAATATATTCGTTTATCAGGATCCATACCAATTAAAAAAAGAGCACTGCCTTTTCGGCATGTGCTCCTTTTTTATTGGTGTTACGCTCTTAAATTAATTCCTGCCTTTGCAAGTGCATTGACAATATTGTTCACCCACTGATCCACTTCTGCATCGGTAAGGGTTCTGTCTGCTGCGCGGAAAGACAGTTTGTAGGCCATGCTCTTGAAGCCTTCCTTAACCTGTTCTCCCTGATACAGATCGAACAGATACAGGGATTCCAGATTATCTCCTGCTGCATCATGAATGATCTTTTCTACATCAATATTCATGTACTGCGTCGGAACCATCATTGACAGATCTCTTGTCGAGGATGGGAATTTAGGAATCTTATGATAATCTATGACCTCATCGACAATGCCAAGGACTTCCGGAATGGAAATGACAAAACCGAAAACCTTTTTCTTTATATTCATCTGATCCAGCACGGAAGGATGCAATGCGCCAAAAGAAGCGATTACCTTTCCATCTTTGACAAAGTCCGCAGAAATACCTGGATGGAATACAGGATATGTGGACCTTACAGTTTCATACCCCTTGATGTTCAGTGCCTTGAATACATCTTCCATGATTCCCTTGACATCAAAGAAATCATATTCCCTGTTGCTGTTTGGATATCCTTTTTCTTCAGGACCACCGCAAAGCAGACCGGAAACCAGTGCATATTCATAAGGAAGTTCTGTTAATGGAAGCGACTTTGGCTGATAAACATGTCCATGTTCAAAGATAGAAATCTGTTCATTATGCTGTGCCAGATTGTAAGCCAGAGTGTGAAGAAGTCCTGGCAGCAGCGTTGTTCTCATATCAGGATATTCTTCTGAAATAGGATTCATGATCTTGATTGCGTTGTAAACCTTATCCGTTTCAGGATAGTTGAGCTTTTTCAGTTCCTTCTTATCCATGAAGCTGTAATTTACAACCTGAGACATTCCGTCGGCAATCAAGGTATCGCTGATATTGAAGAGAACTTTCTGCTCATCTGAGATGCTGCCCTTCTTAATAGCACTCCATGGGGTCTTATTAGGAATATTCGCATACCCGTATACTCTTGCCACTTCTTCTGCCAGATCAGGCATTCCTTCAAGATCAAGCCTGAAATCAGGAACAGTGACCGCAAGCGTTCCTTCCGATTCCTTGACATCGAAATGAAGGCTGGTCAGGATATTGATGATTCTTTCAGCAGGAATTTCAATGCCGATATATTCATTGATTTTTCTTACAGATGTAACGATGATCTGCGGCTCAGCTTTGACCGGATATTCATCAACCATTCCGGATGCAACCTGGCAGGCTCCCTGTTCTTCCAGAAGCTGGCAGATTCTATTAATGGCCATTTCCGTTCTTGCAGGGTTGATTCCCTTTTCGTAACGGCCGGACGCTTCAGAACGAAGGCCCAGGCGGCGTGAAGTACGTCTTATGGATGCGCTGTCGAAAACAGCTGCTTCCAGGAGGACGTTCTTCGTCGATTCCGTAACTTCGGAATTCAGTCCTCCCATGACACCGGCGATGCATGCAGCCGTATTGCTTCCATCAGAAATAACAAGAT
>NZ_FR896387.1:7160-16654 GCF_000435155.1 Dialister sp. CAG:357
GAGGATAAGATTCTCTCGTTTTCATCGAGGGTTACTATCTTTTCTCCCTCTTCTGCATGACGGCATGTCAATGAATGGCCGTCAATCTTGTCATAATCATACGTATGAAGAGGCTGCCCGATTTCGAGCATAACGTAATTGGCCGCATCAACCACATTATTGATTGGCCTGATTCCGTTGCTTCTCAGGCGGTTTTCAATCCACACAGGAGAACGTGTAATGGTGACATTTTCCAGGAGGCGTCCGCAAAAACGCTTGCAGTATTTGGAATCACTGATATGAACGGAAGCGCGGCCAGCAATCGGGAGACCCGTTTCCCTGACTGCGATTTCCCGCAAAGTGACCTTGCGGTTGAAAATTGCACCAACTTCAAGCGCCATACCTATCATACTGAAGCAGTCGGCTCTGTTGGCAGTCAGTTCCATTTCATAAACAACGTCATCCAAGTCAAATAAGGTATGAATATCATTCCCTACAGGTGTATCCTTGGGAAGAATCAGAATACCTTCCTTATTAAGTTCAGGATAAAGATTCAAATCAAGGCCCATCTCACCAGCGGAACACATCATTCCGGCAGATTCAACACCTCTGAGCTTTCCTGCCTTGATCAGTGTATCACCAAATTTCAGACCCGAAGGCTGGCTTGCATCATGAGTTGCCGGCACATGTGCACCATCCAGAGCGACCGGTACAATCTGTCCCGGTTCAACATTATGTGCACTGGTAACAATCTGAACGGTTTTGCCGCTTCCAACATTGACCTTGCAGACTAAAAGGCGGTCTGCATCAGGATGCTTGTCAACGCTGAGTATTTCCCCGGTTACAACGCCCCTGAGGTTCTTTCCCGGATAAATGACATGTTCAACCGGTATTCCGTCTATAGTCAGAGTTTCGGCCATTTCTTCAGCATCGAGGCCCTTTATATCAACTAATGTACTCAGCCATTTTAAAGATACATTCATTCTAATATCCCCTCTCTGTCTTAGAACTGTTCCAAAAATCTTACATCATTTTCATAGAAGTTTCTAAGATCATCAATTCCGTAAAGCAGCATGGCAATACGTTCAATACCCATACCGAAGGCAAAGCCGCTCACCTGCTGCGGATCATACCCGTTAAGGCTCAATACCTGAGGATGCACCATGCCGCAGCCAAGAATTTCCAGCCAGTCAGGATCTCCGCCCTCATCATGAGTTCTGGAAGCAAAGGAGATGTCGACTTCAGCAGATGGTTCTGTGAACGGGAAGTAGCTGGCTCTGAATCTGATCTTTGTATCGGAACCAAACAGATCCTTTAAGAAAATTTCCAGTGTTCCTTTCAAATCAGCAAAGCTGATGCCCTTATCGACGACTAAGCCTTCTACCTGATGGAATACAGGAGAATGTGTAGCATCATTATCCCAGCGGAAAACTTTGCCAGGAGCAATCATTCTGATTGGAGAGTTTGGTTCATGTCTTCTAAGGGTGCGGGCCTGAACCGGAGAAGTGTGTGTTCTTAAGAGAATTTCATTTGTTATGTAGAATGAATCCTGCATATCTCTGGCGGGATGATCTTTCGGCAGGTTGAGGCATTCAAAGTTATAATAATCCGATTCGATTTCCGGTCCTTCTTCGACAGAGTAACCCATACGAACAAAGGATTCCATGATCTTTCTCAAAGCTTTGTCCAATGGATGGACATGGCCGGCCTTATGGTGTCTGGCGGGCAGTGTAATATCAACGGTCTCATTTTTAATCTGGCTTTCGAGACGCTTTGCCTTAAGCTGTGCCTGCTTTTCACCGATGAAAGATTCAACAGCAGCCCTGACTGTATTCGCTGCAGTGCCGATAACCGGACGCTGGTCTGCGGGAACGTCTTTCATGTTTTTAAGGATTGCGGTCAGCTTTCCTTTCTTGCCAAGATAAAATACTTTGGCATCCTGCAGTTCTCTTTCATCAACTGCTGCACTGATTTTTTCTTCGGCAGATTTCATCAATTCAGCTAAATCAGTATTGATGAAATTAACAACCTCATTGCCAAGTTCCTTTGCAATTTTCATGAATTCGACATCCTCGAGCAATTTGTGAGATTTGATATCATTCAGCAGATTGTTTAAAGATTTGCGGACATCAGGCAGGTTTTCTACACTTAAGTCATCCTCTCTGCATTTTTTAAGCATTTGCTGAGCTTTTACCTTAAGCTCTTCTAAATCCTTGTCCATGTTCCAGTCCCCTCCTGTAAAAATACTTTTTTGATGTAATCAGAAAAGTGAACAATCAAATAATTAAATAAAAAAAGAACCCAGCCCCGGCAAAGGGGCGAGGTTCTCTTACTCGCGGTACCACCCTAATTTATATCTTGAAAACCTTAACGCAGTCCCTACGTTTGGCCTACTCCGTTCAGCCAAAAGCTCTGAAGTGAATAAACTCCGGTACCCTTCCAATGTTCCACTATCATCGGATCCCTATGAGAGAACTTGGGAGTTCTGTCTTCGTCATTGCTATAATGATAAAAATATTTTAACATTCCAGACGGAAATGTCAATTAAAATTTCCAATTAATACAATGCAGCATTGGCGATAACCAGTCTCTGTACCTGATTGGTTCCTTCATAAATCTGCATGATCTTGGCGTCGCGCATGTATTTTTCATTCGGATTTTCACGGGAATATCCATTGCCGCCCATAACCTGCACGGCAGTCGTAGTTACTTCCATTGCCACATCAGATGCATAGCACTTAGACATGGAAGAATACAGAGAAGCCTGTTTATCATTGTTCATTTCAAGCCAGCAGGCTTTATAAACAAGAGCTCTTGCAGCTTCTGTCTTCATGACCATATCGGCAATCATTTCCTGAACCATTTCGAACGATGCAATCTTCTGTCCGAACTGCTTGCGCTGGTGGGCATAGTGAATGGCATGTTCAAGAGCCGCCTGTGCAATGCCGACGGAAATGGCGCCTACAATAGGACGGGACTTCTCTAAAGTTTCCATCGCAATACGGAATCCCATACCATTTCTGCCTACCAGAGCCGTTACCGGCACGAAGCAGTCATCAAGAATGATTTCAGATGTAGCAGATGCTCTGATACCCATCTTGTCTTCTTCTTTGCCAATTGTAACGCCCGGTGTATTTCTATCCACCATAAATACAGTCAGCCCGCGAATGCCGCCGAATTCTCTTGTATTTGCAAAGAGAGTGATCTTATCAGCAATCGGTGCATTGGTGATGAAGCATTTCGTACCATTAAGCAGATATCCGCCTTCTACTTTTTTTGCCTTGCACGCAACAGCCCCGGCATCAGATCCTGCCCCCGGTTCGGTAAGTGCGAAACATGCCATGCCGCCCTTATTCAGGCAGTCGAAGTATTCTTTTTTCTGTTCTTCAGAACCCGCTACAACAACCGGGAAAGAAGCTAAGGAGTTAGCAGCACAGACAGTAGCAACACCAGCGCACCCCTTTGCGATTTCTTCTGTCACCAGAGCAACCGTAAGAAGATCAAGTCCTGGTCCGCCATACTCAGCTGGCACAGCCAGGGTAGTCATTCCTGACTGTTTCAAAATATTAAGAAGATCTTCATCCATAACTCCGCTTTTATCAATATCCAAGGCTCTGGGAGCTATTTCCTTCTCACTAATTTCTTTAGCTAATCCGATTAGCTCCTGCTGTTTGGCTGTCAGCGAAAAATCCATACTTTACCTCCATTAGGTACATAAAAATTAACAATACATCAGTTCAACGGTCTCTTCCCTATTTTGCTTATACTGTGAAATAGTCTGAAAAATCATCAGATGCAAGTTAATGCTGATCTCTGTAAAATTTTAGCATATCAGACATAATAAAGAAATAATCAGTTCTATAAAACAGGAAATCAATTATCTGACTTATTCATAATGAAGGGCATCAATTGGGTTCAATTTGGCAGCCTTTTGTGCTGGATATATACCAAAAATCAAACCAATAAGCACAGAGAATAAGAAAGATCCCAAGATTGGGGTTACTGTCAAAACCGTGGTTAAGGTAGAAACATAAGGAATGATCTTTGAAATAATAATTCCAAGGATGACCCCGATCAGCCCGCCGGCGACACTGACTGTCACAGATTCAATCAAGAACTGGACAATAATCATTTCATAAGTTGCTCCAAGTGCTTTCCTGATGCCGATTTCCTTGGTACGCTCCGTAACGGAAACGAGCATGATATTCATGATGCCGATACCGCCTACCAAAAGGGAAATAGCAGCGATACTTCCCAGGAAAATGGTCAATGTTCTGGTCGTTGATTCCATTGTCTTCAGAAGATCCTGAGAATTCTGAATGGAAAAATCATCATCAGCCCCGGTTGCTATATGATGCCTGAGTCTCAGCAGGTTCGTAACATCCGTTTCTATCTGGCTTAAATCACTGCTGTTTTCCGATGAGATGGCAATATTATTGACATATGTTATATGGAGCATTCTTTCCTGTACGGTAGTAAACGGAATGAGGATACGATCGTCCTGATCCATAAAGGAATACCCTTTCGCCTCAAGCAGTCCGATAACGGTAAACGGATCGCCATTGATACGTATCTTCTGCCCGATCGGGGATTCCTCTCCAAATAAGCTTGTTGCTACCGTCTGGCCGATAACAGCCACTCTTGCTCTTTCATTATATTCTCTTGCCGTCCAGAAACGTCCTTCTGAAACATTCAGATCTGAAAGCTTGGCATAGTCTTCTGTACATCCATAGATGCGGGTTGTCCAGTTCTTGTTGCCATTGACAACGACATAGCTCGTATTGACCAGCGGCGCTGCATAAGAGATATTAGGAAGATTCTTTATTGCTTCATAATCCTTGTATGTCAAAGTCTGCATAGAACCGGCAGCCGGCCTTATGCCGGGCTTTCTGCCTGTACCAGGAGTAATAGTGATTGTATTCGTTCCCAGGCTTGAGATATTGCTTTCGATTGATGACTGGACACCATAACCTATAGACATCAATGCAATGACCGCAGCAACACCGATAATAATACCGAGCATTGTCAATAGCGACCGCATTTTATTGCTGATGATAGAACTCCAGGCCATCAACACACTTTCAAAATATATATTTGTCATAGCAAACGCCCCTTAAAGTCTTTGCTAATATGGCCATCAGACAATACGACATGGCGGTTGGCATAATTGGCTACATCCGTTTCGTGGGTAACCAGTATAACCGTCTTCCCCATTTTATAAAGATCAGCAAATATCTCCATGACTTCCCTGGTCGAGTGGCTGTCAAGATTCCCTGTAGGTTCATCTGCCATGATAATGGCGGGATCATTGACCAATGCTCTGGCAATGGCAACGCGTTGTCTCTGGCCGCCTGACATTTCCGCCGGCATGTGGTCTATACGGTCACCCAGCCCCACTGATTCCAGCATTTTCACTGCACGTTCTTTGCGCTCTTTTTTAAAGACATTTCCATATATCATTGGAAGAATAACATTATCAAGAGCTGACAGGCGCGGCAGCAGATTAAAGCTCTGGAAAACAAATCCAATCTTCTTGTTTCTGGTATATGCCAATTCTTTATCTGTCAGATTAGCGACTTCTTTTCCGTCTAATTTATAGGACCCTTTTGTCGGCCGGTCAAGACAGCCTAAGATATTCATCAGTGTGGACTTGCCAGCCCCGGAAGGGCCCATAATCGACACGAATTCCCCCTTAGTGATGGAAAGATCTATATGCGTCAATACAGGCACTTCCTGATCACCGATGTAGTAACTCTTTCCTATTCCCTGGAGCCGGATAACTTCTTCAGCTTGCTCATCTGTTTTTATTGCCATTAGAACCCCGGTCCTCTCCGCGTATCCCTTGTCGTCGGAGCCGCAGTTTTTTCCTGAGATACAGTACCGCTTACGACGATTTGATCGCCTTCGCTTACACCAGAAAGCACCTCTACGGCCTTATCTGTCGTAATTCCTGTCTTTATATAGGACTTTTTGATTCCGTCTCCATCCTTTACATATAGGTAAGATCCATTTGAATCTGTTCTGACTGCAGTTACCGGAACAGTCAAGACATCATCATCCTGACGTCCCTTGATTGTTGCGCGGGCAGTCATAGAGGGGTAGAGCCCATCCAATTCGTCCTTATTGATTCCAACATAAACCGTATAATATACGACAGAGCTGGAAGAGCTGGAGGAAGAGCTGGATGAGGAATACTGCTTTTTGGAAATATCAGTAACAACACCATGGAATGTCTTATTCGGATACGCATCAACGGTGAATTCTACACCCTGTCCGACGGCTACTTCTCCAATATCTGTTTCATCTACCAGAAGCTCAATACGCATGGAAGAAAGGTCAGCAACGCTCACAATGACCATCTGGCTGGACAGCCCCTGGGAGACGGTTTCCCCTTCCTTCATTGGTTCACCGATGACAACCCCATCCATTGGGGAAACAATGACTGTATCATTGACATCTGCCTGTGCTTTGTCATAGGATGCCTGTGCATTCAAATAATCAAGTCTGGCATTGTCCATTTCCTGATAAGATATCGCTCCCTGTTTATAAAGGTTATTCAATCTGTCGTAATAGGATTCCTTATTCGACAATGTATTCTGAGCCTGTTTCATTGTGGAGGTCAGTGCTTTTGATTCGATGGTTGCCAATGTCTCGCCCTTAGTGACTTTTTCATTCTGCTTGACATAAACCTTTTCCAATGTACCGGATGCTGTCGCAGACAAATCAACGCTGTTTACCGGTTCAATAGTTCCTGTCGCATCAATAGACAAACCTATATTGCTCCTTGCAACAGTTCCCAGTGTGTAATCATCCTTTTTAGTTTCATTTGATTTCGTGTACCAATAGTATGCACCTGAAATAATAATCAAGATGACAACAATAATTGCTATTATGCCTTTTTTCTTTGTCATATACACCAACTCCTTATCGAGTGTTTGAATTCCATTCCCTATGGTTTAAATTATAGCACACATGATGCACTGCCCCCAATATCACTGAATCAAAAAAGGGCGGGTACGCCTGCGCCTGCATTACGTACTCACCCTTTTTGAAATTATATTCGTTCAATTAGAGATCCTGATAGAGCGGATACTTTTCACAAAGTTTTTTGACTCTTTCAGCACATGCTGATTTAACAGCTTCATCTTCAGGATTCTTGACTACTGTTGCAATGATATCAGCAATTTCAACAAAGTCTTCCTCAACAAGCCCTCTGGTTGTTAAGGCCGGGGATCCCAGACGAATGCCGCTTGTCACAAACGGGCTGAGCGTTTCGAATGGAATTGTGTTCTTATTGACAGTAATGCCGACTTCATCCAAAGCATTCTGTGCTATTTTGCCGGTTGTGCCTACGGCCTGCATATCAGCTAAGAGTACATGAGTATCCGTACCGCCGGAAACAACACGGATTCCGACACGCTGCAGTTCATCAGAAAGAACTTTTTCATTGCGTTTGATCTGTTTAGCGTATTGTTTGAAGTCATCAGAGAGTGCTTCACCGAAAGCAACCGCTTTTGCTGCAATGATATGCATCAGCGGTCCCCCCTGCATGCCTGGGAAAACAGCCTTATCAATGGCTTTTGCATACTGTTCCTTGCACATGATGACGCCGCCTCTTGGTCCGCGAAGTGTCTTATGTGTAGTTGTCGTTACGATATCTGCCCAAGGAATCGGACTTGGATATTCGCCGCCTGCAACCAGACCTGCAAAATGAGCCATATCGACCATGAATAATGCGCCAACTTCTTTTGCAATTGCTGCAATACGTTCAAAGTCGATAATACGGGAATACGCGCTGGTGCCGCCGATAATTAATTTTGGCTGTACTTCCTTGGCAATCTTTTCCATTGCTTCATAATCAAGAAGTTCATCTTCTTTTCTGACACCGTAAGGAACGAAATTGAAATAGTTTCCGGAGATATTGACCGTACTTCCGTGTGTCAGATGACCACCGTCCGTAAGGTTCATGCCCATGACTGTGTCACCAGGATTCAGCAGCCCATAATAAACGGCAAAATTTGCCTGTGAGCCGGAATGCGGCTGAACATTGACATGTTCTGCACCAAAAAGTTCTTTAGCACGGTCGATAGCCAATTGCTCAACGATATCAACATATTCACATCCGCCATAATATCTCTTGCCCGGATATCCTTCCGCATATTTATTGGTCAATACGCTTCCCTGAGCTTCCATTACAGCATAGCTGACAATATTTTCAGAGGCGATCATTTCCAGTTTATCCCTCTGGCGGCCTAATTCCTTCTGGATTGCTTCATATACTGCCTGATCAGCTTTTAAATGCTCCATATTCCCTTCCTCCTTGAAATCCCCACGAATTTAACTATTTCCAATTATCATTCCATAAAGAGATTCTGAAATCTTAATCCATTCCATCCTCTCTTGTATAATGGGCACGTTCACCACCTATAAGAGGCGGCCTGGTTTTTGCACCAGAAACATAAGCCTGTCCGATTCTGTTTGCTTTCAGCCGGATGGGTACAGCCACTCTTTTAAGATGCATTCCAATCATAGTCAAACCTATATCAATACCTCCGCTGGCAGCTACTCTTTCAACTGCAACAGGATCCTTGAACTGATAGAAGGCACTTGTAGAAAATGCACCGCCGGCATGAAGCCATGGAACGACTGTAACTTCATCATACCCAAAGAATTCAGCATCTTCCCTTTCCATAATGAGAGCACGGTTTAAATGTTCACAGCACTGAAAAGCAAGCCTCAAATGTCTTTTGCCCGCTTCCTCGATAATTGTACTTGTAACAGTCTTTCCAACTTCATAAGAGCTGTCCTTTCCAATCACGCCTCCCCTTACTTCACTGGACGATCCTCCGACCACAATTAAACTGCCAGGTTTAAACTGGGCTGTTTCGCAAAGCTCATTAAAGGAATTTCTTGTTTGTTCCTTGAGATCTTCATACATCTTACAATTCCTCGTTTTCTATCTTTTTTATTTTCTCCAAACGACGGGCATGACGTCCGCCCTCAAATTCACTGGATAAAAAAGTGTCGAGAATAGATTCAGCAAGTCCTGGCCCGATAACCCTTGCGCCAAGTGTCAATACATTGGCATCATTATGGGCACGGGTAAAGTGTGCTGAAAATTCATCACCGCACAGTGCCGCTCTGATTCCCTTCATTTTATTAGCTGCGACGCACATGCCGATACCGGTACCGCAAACAAGGACAGCATATGTTGCCTCGCCATTCTGCACCAGCCTGCACGCTTTTTCTGCATAGTCAGGGTAATCACAGGATTCTTCTGTATAAGTGCCGCAATCAACATAATCAATGTTCTTGTCGGATAAATGTTTAATCAAAACTGATTTTAATCCCACTCCGCCATGGTCACTTGCAATGGCTATTTTCATATTTCTCCCTTTCGTCAAAATACATAAACTTTTACGTAAAGTATACGCCTTATTGGAGTTTATTGCAAATAAATATGCACTATGTACGGTTTAAATGTATCAATTACCACTACTGCACTTAAAGCTTCC
>NZ_FR896388.1:0-583 GCF_000435155.1 Dialister sp. CAG:357
GAAGGCCGCGGTTTTTGATTCAGGTTGTCATTTTAGAAAAGATTATTTCTTTTCAACCAGTTTCAGGTCAACAGCAATATTCTTTTCTACATTTTCATGCTTAGCGAGCTTAATAGCGGTATCAACGCCGATTTCGCCCATCTTATCTGGCTGCTGAGCAATGGTAGCTGCCATTTCGCCGTCGTTGACAGCTTTGATGCCGTCAGCAGTGCCGTCGAAGCCGATAATCAGGAGCTGCTTGTTAGCAGCTTTTGCTGCGCTGACTGCGCCAAGAGCCATTTCGTCATTCTGAGCGAAAATAGCCTTGATTTCAGGATTTGCCTGGAGAATATTTTCAGTAACTGTCAGGCCCTTGCTTCTGTCAAAGTCTGCGCTCTGCTTAGCAACAACCTTCAGTTTATTGTCGGCAATGTTATGGAAGCCCTGGCCGCGTTCACGTGTAGCAGATGCGCCTGGAATACCTTCCAGTTCAGCAACCGGAACACCTTCGCCAAGTTTAGAAACGATGAAGTTAGCTGCCATTTCGCCGCCTTTGACGTTGTTGGAAGCGATATGAGCTGCAACTTCGCCCTTATCGGAAGAG
>NZ_FR896388.1:614-11637 GCF_000435155.1 Dialister sp. CAG:357
AAGAGCGGTCAATGGTGATAACCGGAATCTTTGCCTTATTTGCTGCGATGACAGAGTTGGAGATGGCAGCGGAGTCAACCGGGTTTACGATGAGTACGCTGATGTTGCCCTGGAGCAGATCTGCGATATCATTAGCCTGCTTTGCAGGGTCGTTCTGAGCATCAACGATTTTAACATTGACACCGGCTTTATCAGCAGCGGCTTTTACGCTGTTAGCCATGGTTACGAAGAACGGGTTGTTCTGTGTGGAAACAGAGAAGCCGATCGTAACATTCTTGGAGCCAGAAGCTGCTCCGTTGGACTTCTTATCAGAAGAGCCGCAGCCTGCGACAGAAATAAGTGCTGCACCGATCATTGCAGCCAAAGCGATTTTCTTTAACAATTGTCTTCCTCCTTAGTTTTTCTTGCGATCCATAAGTACTGCGAGCAAAATAACTATACCTTTGACAACCTGCTGGTAGAAGCTGGATACGTTCAGTATGTTAAGACCGTTGTTCAATGTTCCAATGATCAGAGCACCGATCAAAGTACCGGAAATACGGCCTTTACCGCCGGCCAGAGATGTACCGCCAAGTACTACTGCAGCGATAGCATCAAGTTCATAACCCATGCCGGCTGTAGGCTGGGCACTGTTCAGACGAGCAGTCAGGATAGCGCCTGCCACCGCACAAAGGCATCCAGTCAAAGCATACGCAAAAATCTTGATTCTGTCAATCTTAATCCCGGAAATGTAGGAGACCTTTTCATTGCCGCCTACTGCATAAGTCTGACGTCCAAGAGGAGTCTTCTTCAGGATGAAGTACAGGATGAAGAATGCAATCAGCATGACAATCGCAGGAACCGGAATTCCAAGTACAAATCCCTGACCAAAACCGGTGAAGAGAGGATCATCTGTCAATCCGCTGATCGGGTTGCCGTTTGTATAAACAAGGGTAGCACCGCGGTAAATAGTCATGGTAGCCAGTGTAGCAATAAAAGGTGCGACCTTGCCATAAGAAATGATGATGCCGTTCACGGCTCCCAGAAGGATGCCGATGAAAGCAGAGAACACGATTGCCATTTCCGGATTCGTGCCTTTGGCAATCATGCTTGCCATAAGTGCACTGGAAAGAGCCAGAATGGAACCGACAGACAGGTCAATGCCGCCCGTCAGGATGACGAAGGTCATGCCAAAGGCGATCAGTGCATTGATGGAAATCTGTCTGGCCAGGTTTCTTAAGTTAGATGGATCGATGAAACTGTCATTCAATACAGAAATGACAATAAAGAGAAGAATCAGCCCGATCAGCGGACCCATTTCTCTTACAATGTTTTTTACTTTAGCGGAATTCATTCTTTTTACTCTCCTCCGGTTGCAAGCGTCATAATTCTTGTCTGTGTTGCATCTTTATGATCAACGATTCCAGCCACACGGCCTTCATGGATAACCATGATTCTGTCACTCATCCCGATGACTTCCGGAAGTTCGGAAGAAACCATGATGATGGACACGCCCTTGGCGGTCAGTTCATTCATCAAATCATAAATATCCTTCTTCGCGCCGATATCGATGCCTCTTGTCGGTTCGTCGAGGATCAGAAGTTTGGGGTGCATGCCTACCCACTTGGCAATGACGACCTTCTGCTGATTGCCGCCAGAGAGTGTGCTTGCTGCCAAATCAATGCTCTGTGCTTTAACCCCCAAACGATGGGAAAGTTCTTCGGAAAAATCCCGTTCAGCTTTGGCATTGATGACATGGCCCTTGGCCAGTCTTTCTTCACTGGGAAGCGCAATATTCTTTCCGATTGAGAAGTCAAGGATCAGACCTTCGGATTTTCTGTTTTCTGTAATGAACCCGAAACCATGATTGATTGCATCAAGCGGCTTCTTGATTGTGATTTCCTTTCCTTCCAGGTACAGCTTGCCGGATTCATGTGGATCGACGCCAAAAATGGCTCTCATGATTTCCGTACGTCCTGCGCCCATGAGCCCTGCCACGCCAAGGATCTCGCCCTTCCTGACGGAGAAGGAAACATCACGGAACACGCCGGGCTGTGTGAAGTTTTCCACGCGGAATACTTCATCGCCCGGAACGTTCGTACGAACCGGATAATATTCGCTCATGACACGGCCAACCATATCATTGACAATCTGGTCCATTCCTGTTTCTTCAGTAGGACGCGTACTGATTGTCTGTCCGTCACGCATGACGGTGATTGTATCACAGTTATTGAATACTTCTTCCATGCGGTGGGAAATATAAATGACAGATACGCCGTTGTTCTTCAATGTCTTCATGACGGCAAAAAGGCTGTCGGTTTCACGTTCTGTCAAAGCAGCTGTCGGTTCGTCCATGATGACCGTCTTGGCATCAAGCATCAGGTTTCGTGTAATTTCAGTCATCTGCTGCTGGCCTACGGAGCACTCCCCTGCAATTGCATCGAGGGGAAGTTCAATTCCGATTTCCTTGCATTTTGCTTCAGCGCGTCTTCTCATTTCCTTGAAGTCAATCAGTCCCAGACGGGTTCTGGGCTGGTTTGTCGGGAAGAGATTTTCAAGCACTGACAAGTTCGGCCATATATTGAGTTCCTGATGAATAAAAGCAATGCCATGCTCTTCTGCATCCTTATTGTTCTGGAATGTGACTTCCTTTCCATCGACAAGAATCGTTCCGGCATCCGCTTTATGAATCCCTGTTAAAATATTCATCAATGTAGATTTGCCTGCCCCGTTTTCGCCCATCAAAGCATGCACTTCGCCAGGACGAATATGGAGATTGACTCCCCCGAGTACTTTATTCGTACCGAAGGATTTGCAAATCCCTACCATATTTATATCCATGTACTTCAGATTCCTCTCTTAGAAGATGACTCCGGACTGGAGAATAATATTGGAGAAAGGAGTAACTTCTCCTGTCCTGATGATAGTCTTGCAGTCCTTTTCCATTGCTTTCAGCTGTTCGTGGTCCTTCAGCATGACCCATTCGACTTTGTCCTCCGGGAATACTTCTTTCAGTGCTTCCCACTGCTTTGGATTCTTGGATGCAGTTTCCGGTGCCAGATAGATTTTCTCTATCTGCATGTTCTTTGCCACTTCTTTGACCACTTCGATAAAGAGCGGTTCACCGAAACGAAGCGCAAGATCGATTTTCTCTACGCCATTCGGCACAGGAAGTCCGCAGTCGCCAATGCAGATTTTATCTGTATGGCCCAGATCTGCCAGAACTTTAGCAATGCTGCTGTTTAAGATTCCATACTTGTTCATGAAAGCATCTCCTCCACTTCACTGCGCCAAGGCATGCCGCCCTGAGCGCCAATCTTCTGAACTGAAAGCGCCGCTGCCGCATTGGCAAAACGTACTGCCTCCTTGAGCGGAAGCCCGTCACATCTTGCAGCTGCGAAAGCGCCGTTGAATGTATCCCCTGCCCCGGTCGTATCTACTGCAGAGACAGTAAATCCGGAAACATGAACCACATCATCGCCGTCTCCGTAAACAACGCCTTCTTTTCCTACGGTCATGATGACCTTTCCGGCATGGGCTTTCAGAATTTCATCACGGTCCATTCCTTCAAACATCAGCGCTGCTTCATGTTCGTTCGGAGTCAGGTATGTAACTTTTTCAATCCATTCTTCAGGGATATCCATATAAGGTGCAGGATTCAGCATGACCGGAATCCCTTCTTCATAGCACCTGTCAATGATATATCCAATGGTATCCATGGGAATCTCATGCTGGAGCATGACAAGCGAAGATGTCTTGATGATGTCGAAAGCAGAATCAACTACATTTTTATCTACTTTATCATTAGCACCCTTCAATACGATAATGCTGTTATCGCCTTCTGCCAGAATGATGTGCGCCGTGCCGGTCGCTTCATTATCCAGGACAGACACATAATCCGTATTCACGCCGTTTTCTTTGAGCGTATCGAGCATCATGCTGCCATAAGCGTCATTGCCAACACAGCCAATCATATATACCTTTTCCCCAAGTCGGGCTGCTGCTACTGCCTGATTGGCCCCTTTTCCTCCAGGAGAAACGATCAGTCTCTTTCCCATAACTGTTTCGCCGGCTTGTGGTCTTCTGTCGGCCTCGATCATGAGATCCATGTTACAGCTGCCTATCACAGAAATATGACCCATATAACCTCCCTGATATGTATATACTTAATGTAAAGTCAACGCTACTATTCTATCATAAAAGAACCTGAGAAAAAAGAATTCTTAAGAAATAAAACTCTCCTATTTGTAAATTCTCTTAAATCAGCGCTGTTATGCCTGTAAAAACAGCATCCATATCTCATTTCCCCTTATGCAGGCATAGTATTTTCCTTATTATATATGAAATTCCCTGTTCCGTTAAAGGCATTATGCATTCCTGAACTTCTTTTAGTAAGGATTTCTGATAGTTTCTACCCAACAAAAAACCAGAGATCCCTGATGAGAAGTCTCTGGTTTTTATTATCATTATTATCCTTTGGCCAATCAGCGGTCAACGTTTGTCATTTCTTTGGCATCAACCCAGCGGTCATATTCTTCTTCGGTTACGTAGCCAAGATCAAGAGCAGCTTCTTTGAGGGAGCTGTTGTCAGCAAATGCCTTCTTTGCGATTTTAGCAGACTTTTCATAGCCGATATGCGGGGACAATGCAGTAACGAGCATCAGAGATTTTTCTACGAGTTCTTCCATGCGGTCTTCATTGACCTGGATTCCCTGTGCGCAGTGAATATCAAAGGAATGGATAGCTTCGCTCAAGAGTTTGACGGATTCGATGAAGCTGTCAGCAAGAATCGGGGCATAGACGTTAAGTTCAAAACGGCCCTGGGAGGATGCCATGGAAACTGCTGCCTGATTGCCATGAACGCGGCATGCAACCATTGTCAGCGCTTCGCACTGTGTCGGATTCACCTTGCCCGGCATGATGGAGGATCCTGGTTCATTGGCAGGGATGGTCAGTTCTCCGAGCCCTGCTCTGGGGCCGCCTGCCAGAAGGCGGAGGTCATCAGCAAATTTCATGCAGTCGCCGGCCAGCGCATCCAAAGCGCCGTGCGTAAAGACGATATCATCTCTGGCTGTCAGGGCGTAGAATTTATTGGGAGCTGAAGTAAACGGAATCCCTGTTTCCTCAGCAATTGCCCTGGAAACCTGTTCTCCGAACCCATTCGGGCTGTTAAGACCGGTTCCTACGGCCGTGCCGCCGATGGCAAGTTCATGGAGATACTTTTCCCCATCCTGAATCATTTTCTTGCTCTGGATCAGCATCTGTGTCCAGCCGGATACTTCCTGACCGAATGTCAGCGGAACAGCATCCTGCACGTGGGTGCGTCCGATTTTGACGGTATGCATGTATTCTTCACTCTTTGCAGTAAAGGTAGCTGTCAGTTCATCAATAGAGCCATAGAGGTATTTATGAAGGACAGCTACAGCTGCTATATGCATGGCTGTGGGGAATGTATCATTGGATGACTGTGACATATTCACATCATCATTCGGATGAACTCTCTTTTCGCTCTTTGCTTCTGCCAGTTTCAAATTGGCAATGTGGGCAACCACTTCATTCATGTTCATGTTGCTCTGTGTGCCTGAACCGGTCTGGTACACAACGAGCGGGAATTCATCAGGCCATTTTCCTGCCATGATTTCATCGCAGGCTTCACGGATTGCCGCACCCTTTTCAGGATCGAGATCACCGTTTTCTTCATTGACCTTTGCTGCACATTTTTTCAATACAGCAAAAGCATGAATAATTTCTTCCGGCATTTTTCTGCCGATTTTGAAATTTTCGAAGGAGCGCTGCGTCTGAGCACCCCACATATGATCCGCCGGTACGCGGACTTCGCCAAGTGAATCATGTTCAATACGGTATTCCATCATTCCACAGCCCTTTCTATACTAACTATATTCTATATAATAATACTATCTTATTTTATCATTTTTATATGTTATAAGGAAACACTTCAAAATGGATTCCCGATGAAATTTACAAAAAGGATTTTACAAAACCGGGCAAATGATGTATGATAATTCACGTAGCTTTGCAATGTTGATTTATGGCAGCCTCCGGGCCCCGTGCAATGGAATCCCATGAACCCTGTCAGGTCCGAGAGGAAGCAGCAGTAAGTGGTCCTTTCCATGTGCCACGGTGCATCCTGGAGACTGTCATAAATGAGGATTGCAAGGCTTTTTTGCTGCGTTTCATTATACAGATGCCGCAATCTCTATCGCGGCTTATTTTTTTGGTATAATACTTTTAGACTACGTTCAAAAGTTGAATTCATATTACTGGTACGGTGACTGCAATGGCTTATCAAGCACTTTATAGACAATGGAGACCACAGACTTTTTCAGATGTCGTCGGGCAGAAGCATGTCTCGACGACACTGCAGCGCGCGCTTGAGCAGGGCCGCCTCGCACACGCTTACCTCTTCTCCGGCCCGAGGGGTACAGGAAAGACGAGCATGGCAAGAATCCTCGCCAAGGCGGTGAACTGCGAACATCCCCATGACGGCAACCCCTGCAATGAATGCAGAAACTGTCTTGAAATCAGTTCCGGATCCTCCCTTGATGTGTATGAAATCGATGCCGCATCCAACCGAGGCATTGAAGAAATCAGGGCGCTGAAGGAATCTGTCAGGACACTTCCCTCTGCCTGCAGGAAGAAAGTCTATATTATCGACGAAGTTCATATGCTTTCCAATGAAGCATTCAATGCACTTTTAAAGACACTCGAAGAACCTCCGTCCTATGTCCTTTTCATCCTGGCAACGACGGAGCCGGGTAAGATTCCCCTCACAATCCTTTCCAGATGCCAGACATACGATTTCAGGAGAATCTCCACGGAAGATATTTCCGACCACCTGATGTACATAGCCGGCCAGGCAAAATTTCCTCTTACAGAAGAAGCGGCCGATCTTATAGCAGTCCGCTCAGACGGCGGCTTAAGAGATGCGCTTTCCCTTCTCGACCAGTGCGTTTCTTCCTGTGAAGGAAGCACGCTTGATGCCGAGTCCGTCCAGGACCTCCTGGGCCTTACGGGAAAAGAGCAGCTGATTTCCCTGTCACGCCATATTTTCAAAGGAGAAAGTGGAGAGGCTCTTTCTGTATTTTATGATATCCTTCAGAGCGGCAGGGAACCGGCATCCATATTAAGAGATCTCCTCGAGCATTTCAGGAATCTGATGGTCTGCCGGATCGATCCTGATACGCCCGAGCTCCTTGCTTATGGCAGACTTTCTGATGAAATAAAGAAAGATGCGGAAAGCCTCTCAGAGCCTTATCTGGATGCTCTCTTCGAAGCCCTGCATGAATCCCTGCAGGATCTCAAATGGAACACATTCCCGAAAATGAGCGCAGAAATGGGAATTCTCCGTCTCTGCCGCGTAAAGGGAAGCCGCGCGGCAGACAGCCTTGCGGAAAGAGTCAGCCAGCTTGAGAAGGAAGTGGAAAGCTTGAAGAAAATCATTTCCCTCAAGAATGCATTCCCTGCCCCTTCCCCCGCATCCGCGCCTGCCCCGGCTGCTCCCTTAGAGCCCTCCTTTGGCCCGCCTCCAGAAATCCCGCCATTTTCTCCGCCTTCAGCAGAAGAAAAGCCGGCAGAAATCATAATGCCAAAAGCAAAGCCTGCCATGCCGGCTTCCACGCCAAAGGAAACGAAAAAGCTAGGGAGCACAGCGAAAAAGAAATCTTCTTCCATCGAACCGGCAGCAAGTACGCCTGCGGCAAATGCGCCGTCTTCATTGATCGATCCTGCCTCTTACAGCGGCATCTGGGAAAAGGTTCTTTCCTATTTCAAGGCAATCCACAGGGTGGAAATCTACACCTGTTACAGAAAAGGAACCCTGATTTATGCCAATAATGCCAGAGCCGTCATTACGGCGCCGCAACAGTTCCTTGTCATCATGGGAAACAACAAGTCCTATCAGACAATTGCCGCTGAAGCGTTCCAGAAAATAGTCGGCTCCCCGATACTCCTTCATGTCGTTCTTGAAGGAAGCGGAGAAGAAGCAGAGACAAAAGCTCTCCTTGCCAAGGAAATGGAATCTTCTGCTGCGCCGACCCCTTCAGGAAAAGAGGAACCTGCCAAGAACGAAGGCGGCTACAAACTTGTCAGCAAGGACGAGATCGCCCAGTCTGATCTGGAAGACCCATCTTTCAAGGAAGCCTTGAAAATGCTTCCTGACTATGATATATATGAAAAAGACTAACTTCTAATAGTTTTGCCTAACCATCCATTTACATTCATTTAGGAGGAATTACTTATGTTTGGAAATAAAGCACAGATGCAGAACATGCTGAAAAAAGCACGCAAGATGCAGGAAGATCTTCAGAAGAAGCAGGAAGAATTAAAGAAGCAGACCGTTGACGTTTCTGTCGGCGGCGGCGCTGTTTCCCTCACCATGAACGGCGAAAAGCAGATTGTTGCCCTGAAGATTGCAAAGGATGCCATTGATCCAGAAGATCCGGAAATCCTGGAAGATCTGATTACCACTGCTGTCAACGAAGCTGGAAAGAAAGCCGATGAAATGGTCCAGAAGAGCATGAGCGAAGTAACCGGCGGCCTCGGCCTTCCCGGCGGCATGTTCTAATGAATCAGGAATTAGAGAACGTCACTGAACAATTCAGAAAACTCCCAGGCATCGGCGTCAAAAGCGCCCGCCGTCTTGCTTATTTCATGCTCGAGCGTCCTGAAAGCGAAGTCAAGGCATTCCTTGACACGATCAAAGCGGCGCGGGAAAAGATCTGCTACTGTTCAGTCTGCTGCAATCTGGCGACTTCGGATCCTTGTGATATCTGCGACGATGCAAGAAGAGACCATTCTGTCATCTGCGTCGTAGAACAGCCGCAGGATGTCATGGCCATGGAACAGAGCCATGAGTACCATGGCCTCTACCATGTACTCCACGGCGCGCTCTCCCCTCTTGACGGAATCAGCCCAGATCAGTTGAAAATCAAGGAACTTCTGAATCGTCTGGAAAGCGATGAGGTCAAGGAAGTCATCCTTGCCACCGATCCTGATGCAGAAGGCGAAGCCACTGCCTTCTACTTGTCAAGGCTCATCAAACCGGCCGGCATCAAAGTCACCCGTATCGGCCGCGGCATCCCTGCCGGCGGAGACATCGGCTATGCTGACGGAATGACTCTGGCAGGCGCCGTCCAGAATCGTAAAGAGCTTTAAGGAGGCCAAAATGATGGAAACACTCGGAGGACTTGGAGGATACGGCATAACAAGCATCATCGTTATTTTCATTGCTTTTATGCTTTTCGCCAAGTTTGCAAAAAAAATCATAGGAAATATCATTATGGGCGGTGTCCTCTTCTGGCTCCTGAATACACTGGGAATTACCCATATGAACTGGGATACCATGAACGGCATCATCGTTGCCCTCTTTGGCACCTTAGGAACATTGATCCTGGCCATCCTGGATATTCTTAAATAAGAAATAAGGCAATTGAAAAGGACTGTGAATACGATTTCTCGTATCCGCAGTCCTTTTTGCTGCGTGAATCCTGACTTTATATTTTCTAAAAAACTCAATCTTCTGCCTTTGCTGCGATTTCAGACCACTTTTCATAGAGTTCGTCCAGTTTGCTCTTGGCTTCTTCATATTCACGGGCAAGATTTTCGTAATCATCCGGATTCATGGACATCTGGGCTGTATACATGGCAAGAGTGGCTTCCTTGCGGCCTATTTCCATCTCGAGATGTTCCATCTTGGCTTCATCCCCTGCAGAGAGTTCCTGTTTCTTCGGCGCCGGCTTTGCTTCCTCTTCCTTCTTCACTTCAGTCTTTAGAGAATGCTCTTCCGTACCATTCCTGTCCTTTTCGTATTCTTCCAGATCCTTTTTCTTCTCGCGGTAGTAGCTGTAGTTGCCCAGGTATTCCGTCAGCTTTCCGCCTTCCATATCAAGGATCCTTCCCGCAGTTTTATCGAGGAAGTAACGGTCATGGGATACGACAAGGCACGTCCCGCCAAAAGCAAGGATGGCATCTTCCATGATTTCTCTTGTCGGTATATCCAGATGGTTTGTCGGTTCATCCAGAATCAGGAAATTAGGTCTTTCAAGGAAAAGACAGAGAAGGGAAAGTCTTGCCTTTTCTCCCCCTGAAAGCATGCCGACCTGCTTGAATACATCATCTCCGCGGAAAAGGAACATGCCCAGGATATTTCTGGCTTCTCCTTCCCCATAATTGAACATATTGCGTACTTCATCAATGACCTGGTACTCGGGATGAAGCATTTCCTGCTCCTGTGAATAATATCCGATTTTGACATTATTTCCAATCTGCACGATGCCGCTGTCGGGCTGCTTCTCTCCGGTGATAAGCTTCAGGAGTGTTGTCTTCCCGGCCCCGTTTGGTCCGATGAGGCCGACTGTTTCTCCCTTCTTGATATGCATCGTCAGGTCTTTGAAAATATCATGGGTCCCATAGGAAGCAGAAACATGAAGAATATCAAGGACTTTTTCTGCGCAGTCTTCCGGCGGGTCAAAATGGAAACGAAGCGTTGCCTGATGGACGGGCTTGTCCAGCCTTTCCAGGCGGTTCAGCTGTGACTGGCGCCCCCTTGCCTGCTTGGCCTTGATGCCTGCCTTATAGCGCCTAATATATTCTTCTGTTTCTTTGATGTGTTCCTGCTGCTTGTTATATGCTTTTTCATAAGCAGCATCCTGGTTCGTCTTTGTCTCAAGGTATCTAGAATATCCGCCGCGGAACGTACGGATCTTGTGATTTTCAAGGTCGATGATTCCGGTTGCAGCCGCATCAAGGAAGTAGCGGTCATGGGAAATCATCAGAATGCCGCCCTTGTAGGAGCGAAGATAATCTTCGAGCCATTCCAGCATGTCCATGTCCAGATGGTTCGTCGGTTCATCCAGAAGAAGGAAATCAGGATGACGGACAAAAGCCGCCGCAAGGTTGATACGTACCTTCTGCCCGCCGGAGAAGGAATGGATATCTCGGTCCCAGTCTTCATCCTTGAAGCCCAGTCCTGTCAGGATCTTCCTTGTTTTTGATTCATAATCGTATCCGCCAAGGAACTCAAAAC
>NZ_FR896388.1:11669-23527 GCF_000435155.1 Dialister sp. CAG:357
CTCTTCCAGTTTCCCGTACCGCTCAATCAGCGCTTCATCAGGATTTCCCTCTTCCAGCAGTTTTGCATATTCAGCAATCTTATCTTTATAGTAAAGGACATCCTTCCATGCATGTTCCATCTCTTCGCGGATCGTATGGCTGTCATAGTCAAAATCCTGGCGGAGATAGCCGATGATGGCTCCATCGCTTGCTTTGACTGACCCCTTGTCATACTCTTCCGTTCCCATGATGCATTTTAAAAGGGTGGTCTTTCCTGCCCCGTTAGCGCCGACAAGTCCGATTCTTTCTCCTGATTTTACATCAAATGTTACATTTTCAAATACCGTATTTATTCCGAATGCTTTTGATAATCCGTTAATTTTTAAAGTTGCCATTTCCCTGCCTCTGATGAAAAATCAAGAAATATGAGCGGATCTGTCCCCAGAAGCCGCCCATTTCGAATCAATAATGTTACTCAAGAATTTCAGCCCGGATCATAATAACGATTTCCGATTCGTCGATCGACTTTCCTCGGCTCTGGAAAAGTTTTCCCAGAATCGGGATATCTCCCAAAATCGGCACCTTCCTGAAGGTACGCGACTCCTCCTTGTCAATGAGTCCGCCGATCGTAATCATGTCGCCTGACTTCAGCCTGACCATCGTATTGGCTGAGCGCGTAATGATCCTGTATGCCCTCATTTCAGGAACAAGGTAAGGTGTTGAAACTTCTGCGTTCACGTCAGCGGTTATTTCGTTTTTCCGGCTGATCAGCGGAGTATAAGTCAATTTGATGCCTGCATCCTTATATTCAGTCGCTGTCGTCTGAACGCCGTTTTCCAAATGCTCGACAATGACAGGAATCTTGCTTCCGATCAATATTTCTGCCTTCCTGCCATTCATCGTGACGACATTCGGTTTGGCAAGGACCTTTGCCTTTCCTTCAGAAATCAGCGCATTCAGCTTTGCCTGGAAGAAAAATGTATAGGGATGCCCTGAGAGGGATTTCCCGTATGAGATTCCTGCATAGCCTTCCGGTGTGCTTACATCCCATCCGTCATGCTCTACATTGCGGATTCTTGGGTTGCCATCACTATCATAAAGGACATTGCCTGAAGAATCTGTGACATAATGCTGCTCTGTCCAGCTCGTCCTGTCATAAGAAGCGCTTCCCGTCAGACTCTTGAAGTCCCAGTCGATGCCAAGCTCTTTGGCGTACGTCTTATTGACGGCTACGACTTCCGCTTCTACCTTGACCTGCTTTTCAGGAACATCGAGCTCACGGATCAAACTTTCGGCCTGCATCAGCTCAAAAGGAGTCCCTTTCACGATCACCGTATTGGCAGATTTATTATATGTCACGTGATCGCCTGCCACTGCCTTCATACCTTCAGCTACTTCCCTGGCATCAGCATAGGATAACCGGAACGGGCGCATCATGACGCCTGCATTCTTTTCCATCTTGCTGTTGAAGACAATGAGGGTGCTTCCTTCTGTCCTCCCGGCAAGGCCGCAGGAGGCAAGAATAGAGGAAATCGCTTCTTCCGGCGTTACCTTGTCAAGATCGGCTGTAACAGTTTCTGTAATCGTTCCGGAAAATACGATATTCTTTCCTGTCATTTCCGCAAGGGATCGCAAAATTTCAGTACACGGTGCCTTATTGACATGAAGGGAAAGCGTCTTTTCAGAGGCTGCCGCCTTATCCATCCCGCTGTCAGCACTTGAAGGAAGCGGCAGAGAAAGCAGGACCAGACAGCAAAAAGCAGCGCTCATCGTTTTCACTAGCGAGCGCTTACTTCCAACGTTCCAGAGGCGCTTGAGAAGCTTACCGTCTTTTCTCGAATGGAGGAAACCGTCCATATTCCAATCTGTTCTCCTTCTTTGAGTGTCTTAACGACTCCGCCAAGTTCAGCAATTGCCCGTTTTTCTTCGCCAAAATAGATGATTCCCTTTAATTCCGGCAAAAGCGGAGTTTGTTTAATTGATTCAGAATCAGTCTTCACTGAAGGTGCTGTATTCCCCAAAGGCGCTGCATGAGTCTTTCCTGCTGCCGATGCTGCCTCTGCAGCGACCGCCTCAATTCCGGCCACATGGAAGGGATCCTTCATCGGTCCTTCACGCCGGTGAAGCGCGGCATCATAGACTTTGCGGCTTCCGCCGTCCATTCTTCCCTCGGAGAATCCATCAGAGGCCTCTCCACTGGCGGAAGAAACCTCGATATTCTTGTCCTTTTCAGGAAGCAGGCCTGCTGCGGTCCCTCCGCCCCAGTATCCCCAGACAGAAAGAATACCCGCAATACCTGCAAAAAGAATTGCCCATTTATTTTTTACAGCCATAGCAATACCCTGTATTACTGCAAGAAACTCCTTAAATACTGATGAAGTATTTTCTTATACGCTTCAACACCCGGCTGATCAAACGCATTGATTTGAAGCAGGGAGCCTTCATAAGCAATTGTCAAAAAGAAGAAATACATGAGAGCGCCCAGATGATAAGGCGTCATCCGGCTGACAGAAATACGGCAGCTCATACGCTGCTCGGATGCCAGCGCTTCTGCATTGGACTTCATCGCTGCTGTCAGCATCCGGCTCATCTGTACAAAACCTTCACTTTCCCCTTCCATGCAGTATGCTTTTGTATCCAGAGAAGGGCTGTCAACAGAAATGAACTGGAAAAGCTTGTTCTTCTTTCCCTGCTGATGTTCCTGCGTCAGTGAATGCATATCCGTCGTTCCAACGGCCGCGACAGGTGTCCTTCCTGCATGCACGATCTGCCCGTCGTTGTTGTACTTCTTGCCAAGAGATTCGCCAAGAAGCTGCGCATACCACCAGCCCAGGGAGCGGAGTGCATCTCCATATGGCATGATCACTTCGGAAACAAGCCCGTACTCGCTGGTTCCGATATATTTTAAAGATGCCAGAAGCAGCGCCGGATTCTCATCCCATTTCTCTGACTGGCAGAATTCTTCGACAGTCCTTGCGCCGCGAAGGAATTCTTCGGTATCAAGCCCGATCAGACTTCCAAAAACAAGACCGACCGGAGAGAATATACTGAACCTTCCGCCGATGCCCTCAGGAACCGTAAACGTATCCCAGTTGTTTTCCAAAGCAAGGCGGTGAAGTTCTCCCTTTTCTGCATCAGTCACTGCAATGACAGATACATCACAGAAACCGGAAAGTTCTTTCATCAGCACATGAAAGGCTGTTGTCGGTTCAATCGTCGTCCCTGACTTGGAAATCACAAGAAGCGTCACTTTATAATTATCTTTTTCCCCGCTTCTTCTCTTCAGTTCTTCCGTCAGTTTCAAAAGGCTGACCGGATCTACATTCTGCCCGGCAAAGAATACGGCTGGAAACCCATGCCTTTCTTCCTTGCTCTTCATGTTCCAGTAAGGGCCGCAGAAAAGATCAAACAGCACCTGGTTGCCCAGGTAGGAACCACCAATCCCGATGGATACGACAGCGTCCATCTCTTTCGCCTTTTCGGAAAGAGTTTTGATCCGCTGTTTTTCGTCATCGCCGATCAGCAGATTTTCTTCGTATAAATAAGGGAGGTGCGGAAAGAAGACATGGCTTCCATCCGGCCCCTTTCCATTCCTGCGGATTTCGCTTACCTCTTTGGCAGCGCGATTGATCTGCTCTTCATGAGCTTTCAGGTCATCTTCCCTGACACTCCAGCTCTGGCCATACAAGTAATCAATATCAAGCGACAATGCGTCTTGAATTGTCAAACACATAGAAAATCCCCCAACCACTTATCAGAAAGACGATTTCCGGTCCAATCCCCCAATTGACCTGCCGAAAATGTCAGAATTTGAAGTCTTTTGGCATAATCATGAACTTTGTTTCTTTTTCAATGTCATCATAACGGATCCAGGCATAGAAGGAATGCATATCCCTGTAGTATGTCCAGTACCTGTGATTCAGGATGCCATTGACGGTATCAACAGACCAGGAAAGGCTGAACGCATCCATGCTTGTCGCCTGAATACGGAATCCTGCATCAACAGGCTTCTCGCTGCTGTAAAAATCGTAGTAATACGGAGTATATCCCTTCAGATCACGGTCTGTGTAACCGATCCAGCCGTCAAAAATCTTATAATGGCCGGAAAGTCCCATTGAGTAGTAGGAATTCCTGCGAATATTATTGCTGTAGCCGTAGTAATCCTTGGCATAGCCGGCTTTCCAGCCAAAGTTCATGAACTTTCCTAAGTGCCATGGATCGCCGGAAATATAAAGTTCATATCCTTTGTAGTTCCCGTCAACATCACGGCCATTGCGCTCTTCATCCCATTTTCCTATTTCGCCGCTGGCTCCTACATAGAACCTTGACTTGAACAGGTAGAAATGGTTTGTATCAAATTCAAGTGATGGTTTTTTCTTGACCCAGATGCCGCCGTCATCATTCGTCGTACTTTCCTCTTCCGCATAATGGAGGCGGAAGGTTCCGACAGGAACGCGGTACTTGATACCGATATCCGGCTTGTATCCGGATTTCGTATACCAGCGGTTTTCCATGTAAACAGTAGAATCAGGATCCTCATTGATCGGAATAACGAGCGAATTGTGAAGGCCCATGCCGTTGTCGCTGTCGAAAACAGGCCTTGGAATCAATGACCAGAGTCCGATTTCTCCCGAATTATCCTTAAGGGATCCGGTATAGCTGGACAAGGTAAGAAGGATGGTATTCTTCGCCATCAGCTTCACTTCATGAGCCGTATAATGATCGCCCGGATAGATATCAATGGAATCTGCTTCAATACGATAATCCGGCACTTTTGCAACGGCGTGGCGCGTGGTGAAGTACCCATTGTTGACGATCATCTTATTGGCATTTCTGTCATAGATGCCATCAGAGCCCTGGTAGTAATACGTCCCCTGCTGCCAGCCGGTAAGGCCTTCGAACTTGCCGATGCCCTTTTCAGCGTCATATTCGCCGCGCTGGGCCTTGAGGTTCGTCTGAGGATTCGTCCAGGTAAGTTCTCCCGGAATGACATACTTCTTCGTGATCATGTTTCCGTAGAGATACTCTGTCTGGTACGTATCCATCATGTGCCTGATATCGACTTTGCCGAGTGCATCGACATCACCGGTCGTATCGTTATAGCGCATATAGTCAGCCGTCACATACATCGGGTTCTCTTTTGAAATTCCCGTGTCCTGAACCGGCTTCCCGTCTTTCATTTTCATTTTTGTCTTGGGCTTTTCTTCTGCTTTTTTCGCAGTAGTATCCCTGATGATCGAGCTTCCGGAAGACGGAGGGTACAAAATCCCTTCATCCGCCAGAGCTATGGTGCCTGCGCGGTCTACCGGCGGCAGGTCTGTCATCATATTATCCTGAAGTTTGTCAGCTGCCGCTGCATCAGCCTGGCTGGATGCGGCATCTTCTGCATCCTCAGCTGCTGCAGGAACTGCCATTCCTGCAAGTATGGCTGCAAGCAGTAAAGCATAAGTTCGTTTATTAGTCATTTCTCACGATCACTACGGATGCGCTTGGTTCATCTTTTGCTGATGTTGCAGCTTTTTCCGCAGTTTCCTTTGTATTTGAATTTGTGTTCTGAACTGTTTCCTGCGCTGTTCTTTCTGTTTCCTTTACAGCTGATGTTTCTGCACTTGCAGCTGCTGCTGAAGTTTCAGCCGTTTTTGTGCTTTCCGTCTTCTCTCCGGCAACAGCTGTGCTCGAAACGTGCTTTCTTAATGTTTCAGACGGAGCTCCGTTTGTCAGAACAAGACCCTTGGTCGTAACCGTTTCCTGCGTCTGGATGTAAAGCTCTGTCCCAGCAGGAAGATCAACGTCTTTCCCTTTAACAAAGAAGCCTCCGACAAGCCCGATCGGTCCCAGTGCCAGTGCGCCTATGGCAGAAGCACCGACTGCAGCAGCTTCCATCTTAAGCTTGTCTTTTGCCTCAGGTCCGAGTACCGTTGGGATTTCCTCATCATCGATTGAAAATACCTGATCAAAGGAAATATCAAGAGATCCGCTCCTGCCAAAGCTCTTCGGTCTCGTTACCTTGGTGACCTGGCCGCTCCCCTGGGAACCTCTCGGAAGGACAAGAACATCACCGACCTTGACATCTTCCTGCACGGTAAATGTCACTGGGTCGCCTACTTTATTTACCTTGCTGTTGACATCATCATTCAGGGAAATCTTGAAAACAGTATTGGCCGGAAGATCCACATCTCTCATTTCCACATGCTGGTCGCCGTACACGGCTTTTTCAAGATCGGCTATTCTCTGATCGAGAGCTCCCTTGCGTTCCTGGCCATATACCTTTGTTTCAAGCTCGCCGACGCGCTTTTCAAGAGATCCCTTCTTGATTTCATCTGTCAGGTAATATTCCATTGCATTGATTCTGGTAGACATGGACGGAGCCGTATCTGTGCTTCCCTTGACGACGTCGGTATACAGGTTGGCAATTCTGTCATCAAGACCGCTTGCCGTTGTATTTCCATTGCCGTAAATGACATTATCTGCATTGTCCAGACGTCCGATCAGGGATCCTGTCTGCACACTTCCATAAATGACTTCATCAACGCGGTCAATTCTGTCTGATAAAGTGACCGGTTCTGCCGCCAATGCCGTGCCGGAAAGAATCAGTGCGATTCCTGCCGCCAGTACAGCTGTTTTTTTCATAAGTCAATTCCCCCGTTATACTCTGACATCAATGACAGCGGAAACGCCAACGCCCTGAACACGGCTGAACGAAGTAGGGTTCTTGCTGTCCATTGGAATGAGCCCCTTGATTCTGAACAGCTTGTCGTTCCAGCTGATTTCAAGCTGTCCTACTGCTTCTACCTTTGCAACCTGATCAGCATCGCCGATAACCTGGGCTGCACCGATATAGCCGCTGTTCCCGATACTTACGATCGGAACAACTTTCGTAGCATAATTCGTGCCTGCTCCTTCTTTCATCATGACGGAGTTGATGGCACTATTGATGGATTCACCATACTTGTCAACGAGGAAGCCGATACCGCCTACCTTGACGACACCGCCAAGAATGCTTCCGAGATTGAATGCGGATATATTTGTTACAGAACCTGCAAACAGCATTGCCGATGCAAGAGCGCATACTGCCAATCTTTTCATTCTCATAAGAAATTCCTCCTTTTTGAAAACTTTTCTGATAGCAATTTGATTCCAAACGCCATGCTGAATCATTCGCGCCACTGCTATAAATCAACAGAAAATCACCAGCATGAACTAATACTCCAGAATATATTACACTTAATAATTATTATAAATTAAAAGAGGGTTCTGTGCAAACAGAAACCCTCTTTTAATCCGGTTTATACGGTCATTTCCGCGTCTCAGCCTTCTTTTCTGAGAGCGGCTGCAGCTGCCTTTGCAGCTCTTGTTCCTGGCTGCGCCATGACTTTCGGCTTGCGCAGGCTGTTGTATGCCTGGATCATCATTGCGCATTCCACGCGCTTCTTCTGAATCTCGCAGGTGATCTGGTACGGCTTGTGAATATCTCCTGCATATGCTTCATTGTTGGCATGGCATCCGCCGGAGCAGAAGAACTTGGCCCAGCAGTCAACGCATTCCGGCTTGCTGAATACATGATTCATACGGAAATCATGCATCATCTTCATGTTCTTCAGGCCTTCATATACATTGCCGACCACATAGCCTTCACGGCCTACGAACTGGTGGCATGGGTAAATATCGCCATTCGGGACGACGGCCAGATATTCGTGGCCTGCTCCGCATCCTCTGAGTCTCTTCGGCAGGCACGGGCCTTTCCAGAGATCCATATTGAAGTGGAAGAAGAAGAAAGGTCTTCCTTCTTCTTCACGCTGGATGAAGAGCTGTGCGAGGCGGTCGTATTCTTCCTTGACTCTCGGAAGATCGGATTCCTTGATGGAATATTCAGCGCTGTCATCGCCTACAACCGGTTCCATGGAAACAGCTGGGAATCCATGATCGAGCATATCTTCCACGTCGGTTGTGAAATCAAGGTTATGTCTGGTGAAAGTGCCGCGTACATAGTATTCTTCGCCGTTTCTGTGAGCGATGCAGTACTGCAGATTCTTGACGATCTGGTCATAAGTGCCTTCATTATTGACGTCAGGTCTCATGCGGTCATGCATTTCTTTTCTTCCATCGAGGGAAAGAATCAGGCTGATATGATTATCGGTAAGGTACTTGGTCTTTTCTTCATCAAGCAGCATGCCGTTTGTTGTAAGAGACATCTTGATCTTCTTATGATGCTTCTTTTCCTGGTTATGGACATAGTCTACAGTCTGCTGTACGACATGCCAGTTCATCAGCGGTTCGCCGCCGAAGAAATCAAGTTCGCAGTGTTCTCTCGGACCGCTGTGGGCAATCAGGAAATCGACAGCTCTTCTGGCTACATCAAAGCTCATCAGCATGCGCCACTGGCCGTATCCACCCTGGCCGGCAAAGCAGTACTTGCAGCGGAGGTTGCAGTCATGAGCGATATTGATGCAGAGAGCCTTAATGATCGGACGGTCTTCAATCGCCATTTTATAATTCGGGTCCATCGGAGCAAAGAGAACTTCCTTCTTGATCAGCTCGTCAAGATCATCCATGACCTCATTGAGTTCACTTTCTTCATATTCGCTGCCCATATTGGCAAGAACCATCTGGCGGTTCGTTCCATTATAGTATTCCAGAACTTTATATGTCACATCATCGACAACATGAACAATGCCGCTGTTTACATCCATGACGATGTTCATATTATTCTGACGAAAACGATGAATCATGGGCTTTACATTATAATCCATGAAAAATTTCTCCTTTATCCTTTTTAGAAAACTCAAAGAACGGATTCCTCCGTCCTGATCAGGCATATCCTTCTATGGTACGGGAATTTAAAAACCCCCGGCGCTTGCCGGGGGCTTGGCCGTGCTCAAAAAGCTTACGCTCTCTTGGCTTCTACAGCCTCTTCCTGTTCCGTGCAGATCAGATTTCCGATAGTGCAGCTTGTCTTGCAAGCGGACTGGCAGGAAGTCTGGCATTCGCTGCATCCTTCAAATTTAATGGAGTTCTGCAGAGAAGACTGATTGATTGTAACGATATGTCTGGACATGACGTCACCTCCCTGAATGCTTTCTTGCATTAATCATACCATACTGGAGAGGGAAATGACAAGTTTCCATGTACATTTCCTTAGGTCGTATGGAAAATTTTACAAGGAACGTACAAAAATCTTATTTCGTTCGTCTCTGATATTTTCTTTCGATAAAAAGCAAATACTTTAGAAAATATGGAAAATACCATAAAAGGCAGCAGCCGGAATCAGCGCCAGTGCAGCAAGAGCGCCCAGGCAGCCGTCCTTTTTCCCATGAACGGAGAACCAGTCTTCAGCGATTTCGTTCATTTCCCTGAACTCTCTTTCAAGTCCCTGGATGATTCTCCAAAGCTCGCGGCAGTCCGCTTCCGTCATATGTTCATCGTCATCGGACTTATTCGACGCAGGAGTGGATTCTTCGTGGCGCTTTCGTTCGGCTTCCTGACGGGCTTTTTCTTCCGCTTCTTCCATCTGTCCCTTTATATGGGCCTTCCAGTCGCCTTCTTCCTCTTCCTGGACAGGCTGCTCGACGACCTCTTCCTCTTTTTCTTCAAAGACATCTGTATCTGTTTCGGCGCCTTCATCGACAGCTTTTAAAAGCTCCTTCTTGAGCTCGCCGAGGTCTTCTGTATATTTATGGACAGCTGCATCCCACAAAGCATAATCCAGTTTTTTTTTCATATCGTACATCGTTCCAGATGTAGCCTGCTGGAAAAGATACTGTGTATTGTCCATATCAGCAAAAATTTCTCCAACTCTGCCCTTGTTTTTGAATTTGGATTTGCCCACCTTCACGAAATACATGAAGGTTCCGATATGCGCCCTCAGATTTCCGATTGGACTTTCCTTTTCATGCTTATGATCGAAAAAACCCATGAATATTGTATCTCCTTATACTCTATGCCGGATAACCGCTTTCGGAATTCCGCCTTGATTATTGTTCTTTATTATAGATGATTTTTTACGCTATGGCAAAAGTTTCATCCAATTTATTAAAGCACGGCCTGATACCCTTCCTCGAGAAACGCAAGGCCGACGCCCATACCATTCATCAGCTGCTCCACATAAGGGAGATCGCGGAGGAAGAGGTCTTCCTGAGAACTACCCTTTGGTACCAGGATTTTTGCTTCGAGCACTGCACTGCCTTCGAGATGAAGATCTCTGACAAGCTTTCCTGTGTCCACAGATAAAATATGCGTAAAAGCTCTTAATACGCACCTGAGAAGCACATCAGATGGATCTGCCGTCTTCCAGCGCACGGATCAGATGGCAGCTTCCCTTGGGTGAATTCAGCTTCGTTTCAAGAAGAAGAGACGGACAGCCCACCTGCTGCACCCTTGTTCCCAGAAATACGATGCCTGAAGAAAGCACTTCCCCAAAAGGAGGAAGGACTTTCTGCCGCCTGATCATCTGCAGAGCATTGCTTTTTGATTCATACTCCATCCTGCTGCCTTCAAGAAGACGATACCGCCCCTGCGGCACAGTAAGCCAGATTTCCCTTCTTGCAAGAAGCCATTCAGAGAGAACCTTCACGCAGGGCTCTCCCGTATCAGCTGTAACGCCCCCATGATTGATATATTCCTTCTGGAAGAGTGACCATGGCTCATTGCTGTCCTTTTCGATCATTGAGAGGAGGCCGTCCTTTGTATACTGTCCTTCGATTGCAAGGGATGAGCTTATAGGAACTGCATAAATGCCATGATACAGGCGGAGAATGGATATACCAAGTTTTATGGCCAGCATGCGGCACTCCCTGGAAGTATCTCCAGCTCCTGCATGCAGCAGAATGACAGCCGAGATGCCTGCATCAGATGGAATTTCCGGAATGAGCTCATGCACGCCTTTTTTCCTTACCGCCAAAAGCATCGCATGCACATTAAGGATTCCGGCAAGCATCCCCTCTTTGCCCGGTGCTGGCATCATGTAAAAAAGTGATGCCATCTTCCCGTCATCATCTGCCGCTGCAAAAGCAAAGGTCTCCTTCCTCTCTTCCGGGAAGGAAATCGTGATTTCCCTCCCAATGACATGCTTATGATAGAAGTATCCCTGCCTGATGATCTGGTCCACATTCCTGTTTGCCCCGCCCGATGCGCTTTTGCTCTTAACTGTGGTGGTCCCTGGTAAGGCTAGAAGGCTGCCGTCTTTCAGGATTTCGCTATGCGCAAGAAGACAGGATGCTGTTATATCCTCCAATGAGCGTCCCGTATCCTTCGCAAGAAGGTCTTTTCTCATATATATGCTTTCAGGAGAAAAGACCCCGCCTGAAGGATCCTTCTCCACTTGCTCCAGCACTTGCTTTTCTGTATACTCTTCCATATGGATATCCTCCTTTTCCTATATTATCACAGCCATCCGGGCCTAAGGAAAAGACTTTGTAAAAAACTATTTTATTTTCTAGAAAATCCATTGACATACATAACTTCATCTGTTACAATAATCAACGTTGACGGGGCATAGCGCAGTTTGGTAGCGCACTTGGTTCGGGACCAAGGGGTCGCAGGTTCAAATCCTGCTGCTCCGACCATGCGGGTGTAGCTCAATGGTAGAGCGCCAGCCTTCCAAGCTGGTTACGAGGGTTCGATTCCCTTCACCCGCTCCACAACAAAAGCCGCTGAGTTTCAGCGGCTTTTTTATTTCCCTTTTTACTGTTTCAATTGAAACCTTTTACATATTGACAAATATGCACTTTATCTGTAAAATTATATTTGTTCAATTATTGATGCCGGTATAGCTCAGCTGGTAGAGCGGCGCATTCGTAATGCGTAGGTCGCAAGTTCAAATCTTGTTGCCGGCTCCATGAAACAAAGGGGCTGTGACAAAATGGTTAATTATTTTGCCACA
>NZ_FR896389.1:0-9497 GCF_000435155.1 Dialister sp. CAG:357
CTGTCAATTGGTCCAACTTTTTGTCCGCGTCCCCGCCCCTTTGAAATTGGTGCTGATCAGTAAAGAATATGAGCGATGATGAAGCCGGCAACGCAGGCTGTGAACACGCCGGTGAGGCCCGGGAGCATGAAGCTGTGGTTCAGTACGAAGCGGCCGATTTTTGTGGTGCCGGAACGGTCGAAGCCGATGCAGGCAAGGTCCGACGGATAGGTCGGAAGGAAGAAGTAGCCGTAGCAAGCCGGAATGAAGGACAGGACCATGACCGGGTCCATGCCTACGTTCAAAGCGATCGGCATGACGATGGCAACGGCTGCGCCCTGGGAATTGACGAGCTTGGATGTCAGGAACAGGACGAGCGCATACGCCCATGGGTATTCGGTGACAGCAGCGCCGAGGAATGTCTTCAGGACTGCCATGTGGTTGGCAAAGTATGTATCAGCCATCCATGCAACGCCGTAAACGGATACGAGTGCGACGATGCCTGCGCGGAAGACCTGGCTGTTGCCGACTTCCTTGGCTTTGGTGTGGCAGACGAAGAGGATGATCGAAGAAACGAAGAGCATGACCATCTGGATGACGGTTGTCATGGAAATGGCTTTCATCTTGCCTTTGGCATCAGCGAAGTGCGGGAGCAGATCCGGGAAATTGCCGAGGACTGCGATGCAGAGGATGCCGACGAGGAAAATGATGGTAGCGTGGTAGTAAGAAGACGGAAGTTCCTTGCCCTGCAGGGATTCGTTTTCACCGTACACATATTTCTTCTGTTCCGGATCTTTGATCATTTCCTGGAATTCTTTGTCGTCAGCGAGGTCCTTGCCTCTTCTGTAGCTCATGAGAGCAGCTGCGATGACGCCGATCAGGGTTGCCGGAATGGATACGGCAAGAATCTGGAGCAGGGAGTAGGTATAGCCTGCAGCTGCCATGAATCCGACGATGGAAACGACAGCAACGGATACCGGGGATGCAGAGATGCCCATCTGGGATGCGATGGAAGAAACGGCCATCGGGCGTTCCGGACGGATATTTTCCTTGATGGAAATATCATAAATGATCGGGAACATGGTGTAGACGACATGGCCTGTGCCGCAGAGGACAGTCAGGAGCCATGTGGTGACCGGAGCCAGAATCGTGATATGCTTCGGGTTATTTCTGAGGAAGCGTTCCGCATACTTCAGCATGACGGTCAGACCGCCAGATGTCTGCAGGAAGCCTGCGCAGGTAACAACTGCCATGATTGTCAGCATAACGCCGATAGGCGGGCTGCCCGGCTTGTATCCGAAAAGGAATGTATAAGCCATCAGACCGATGCCGCTGATGACCGCCAATCCGATCCCGCCATGCTTGATTCCAAGGAACAGGCAGGCAAGGAGTACCATAAATCCTAAAAACATTTCCATAATTGTTTCCTCCTGAATTGAAGAATATACTTATTCCTTCGGGTGATAATGTATAGTATACCGTATGTAAAATTTTTATCAAATTCTCTTTAATCATGAATTTCATGTTATGGATGCTTTTTTATCATCCATACTTGCTCTATGCGGAACTTACCTGCACATGAAATCTCCTTTATTCTCCTTTATCCTTCCATATTCATATCCATCTCTTTGATTTTCATGGAAACAGTTTCCATTTTTCATTTTCGCTTACTTTCGATACACTAAAAATTTTGGGCAGCCAAAAAGAGCCTTATTGGAGAATAATGACTCCAATAAAGCTCTTTCTTTGTACTTTTATTTTTGATTTTTACGCTTTCAATACAGTCAGGGTATGACCATTCTTCAAAATGGTGCCGTGGTTTTCAAGCGTCGTGACAGTGCTGTCGCCGGTGAGCACCCAGGAGGATCCTTCATCGATCTTGACATTGACAGTTCCCTTGGGATCCGTGGCTGCTGCATTCTTATCAATGGAAAGAGCACCCGTCCAGCGGGTATTCTTGAGAGTAAGATTCAGCATCGAAATATCATCGGCTATGATGTTTCCCTTAATTTTTTCATTTTCAAGGAGAACGTCCGCATTGCCGCCGTTGGCGCCTTTCTTCCCCCAGCCTCTCGATGCGCTGTTCCCGACGACGCAAAGGAGAGCGCCATCTGCATCATCGCTCGTGATTTCCGTATCCTTCAGCTTGATATTGCAGTCCGTATTCGTCACGTAGATGACGTCGCCGGCTCTCGAATGGAGTGTGCTTCCTTCCATAGAGAAATCAGAGCGGCCCTTTTCCGCATCCCCGCTCATGGACTGGTAAATCATGACAGTGTGGACATTTTCTTCGGTCATGGTGCGGTCACCCATTTTGCAGACCGCATTCATGTGGCCGTCGAGCGTGGAATCCTTGAAGGAAATGCTGTTCTTCCCTTCAATGACAGCGCCTTCGGAAGATGTGGCTAAGAGGTCTGCCCCTTCCACGCGGATATCTGCTGTCGAGTAGATGGCAGGCGAGCCGGAACCGCCCGTCTTGAACGATCCGCCCTTCACGATGACCGTGCCGCCTCCGCGGTCGCTCCGGATAGCGGCCGAAGAATTTCCTTCGGTCACGATCGTCAGATTTCTGGCTTCGGTATATCCGCCGCCCGTCGTCTGGATGCCGCCGGAATTATCCTTGTGCGTCGTGATGACGGTATCTTCGACGTAGACCTTCGTTCCCTTGCCATAGCTGAATACGCCGTTCCCGTTCTGCGCATTTGAAGTGACAAAGGAATTCTTCAGGGAAACCTTTGCACCGTCAGTGGCAAGGAGGGCCGCGTTCTGTCCGTAGAAATCGCCTGCTTCGGTATTGGACGTAGCGCCCGATATCTTTTCTGCGACGATGCGGTCAAGAGAAACGTCTGCGCCCGTAATCCGAAGCGCATTCTCATTGTCTCCCTTGGACATGTAGACAGCGCCTTTGACGGTTTCATTTTTGGAAATCGTATTGGCAGAAGTCCCCTGCGTGACTTCTCCTGGCGGATTGAAACCTCCAGGCGGCATCATCCCTTCCGGGGGCTGTCCTTCTGGCATCTGTCCCTGCTGCATCTCCTGCTCCATGGCAGGAGCTGTGGCATCGGCAGCATCTGCTGCAAAAGCAGAACTAAAAGGCAGCGAAAGCAGGGCTGCTGTCACCCATATTGCTAAATGATTCTTTTTCATGTGAATTCCTTCTTTCATCCAAAGAACCTTCCCTATCCATCTATTGTAACCCGATACCGGTCATAAAAAAAGACCCGCGGTCAATTCCGCGAGGCTTTTTTGCTGAATTTAGTGTAGATAAGCATATCATATATATAAGTATTATATAATAGCATTTTTACCGGTTAACTCTATTACATGATGTTTCTGCCGCTGCGTGAGGCTCCGCGGCAGCTTCCCCTAACAAATCTCACTTTCTGTTCTTACCAGTTAACTCTATTTACTCCACCCCTTCTGCCGCTACGCACAGCTACGCGGCAGCTCCCCCGTAGGGGAGCCTTTTCTAAAGGAACACCCTAGTTCCTATAAACCACCCTAGCATGACGAAGAGGAGGCCGCCGGCGAGCTGGAGGAAGAGGTAGAGGAAGCCCTGGAGGATGTCGCCTGCCTGGAGGTACTGCATGGTTTCGTTCATGAAGGAGGAAAAGGTGGTGAGGCCGCCGAGGAAGCCTGTGATGAGGAAGGCGGCAGCGGCGGGATTGGGATAGGCTTTGACAAGAAGGACTGACAAGAGTCCGATCAGGAAGGATCCTGCGCCATTGACGGCAAGTGTCCCGAAGGGAAAGTAGGTGCCTGCCATTCTTGCCATGTAAATCGTCGTGCCGTAGCGGCAGAGGGAACCGAGGGCGCCTCCAAGGGCTACCCAGAGTGGGAATAAGTAGTTCTGCATGTTGTCTCCTTAAACAAAAAACTCCTGCCCCGGTTAAGGGACAGGAGTCATCAGCGCGAAGCGTTCGGCATATGCCCGGCGAACTCCATCGCCGTCTTTCTTAAGTGAGCTCATTATAGCATGCGTGGATGCTTCCTGCAACTAAAGGGAGAACTCGCCCTTCCATTCTGCGCCGGAGAGGAGGTAGCGGAGCGCTTCTTCGAGCCTTTCTCCCCGATGGACGTAGTGTCCGCCCCGGTTCATTTGGAGAATGGCTTCCTTTCCTTCCTCCCTGACGATACCAAGGACATCCTCTGTTCTTTCCAGAATCGTATTCAATGGTTCCCTTCTCGTTTTCGGTTCCTTGGCACCGAGCGACAGGTAGACGCGCCTGACCGCAGGCGACAAAGGATGGCTCCTGTAATAGTCAAGGAGTCCTGTAAACCAGAAGGACCCTGAAATGGAGGCGATGCCGGAGAATGCATCGGTATGGCAGGCCGCATAAAGCGCAAACATGCCGGATAAGGAAATACCGACGAGCTGCCTTTCGGGATTATCAAGACCCGCTCTTTTTTCAGTGTCTGGAAGAATCGTTTCAAGGAAGAATTTTTCAAAGACGTCGGCCCCTCCTCCAAAATCGCCTTCCCTTTTGAAGATGCCAGGCGCTTCCCATGGCGAAAGGTCATTGCTCCAGTCAAGGCCGTCTATGGCAGCGATGGCGATTTCAAGCCTATCCGCCAGACTTTCATTCTCCGAAGCAATATCGGCAGGCTGGATGAAGTAGCAGATCCCCTTCGTATTCACTTCGGGCGTGTAGAGCGTGACCCGGTATGGTCCTTCCTGAAACGATTCCTTCTTCATGATTTCCTTTCTATTAACGTCCTTTGAACTGCGGTTTTCTCTTTTCGAGGAATGCGGTGATGCCTTCCTTGAAGTCTTCGCTGGCAGAGCATTCGCCGACGAGGCCTGCTTCCTGCTTGGAGTAGTCTTCAAAACCCTGATAGAGGCTGATGTACATGAGCTTCTTGATATTCTGGTAAGCAAGGAGCGGTCCTTCGGTCAGTTTCTTGGCAAAGGCATGGACGGTTTCATCCAGCTTCTCCTTTGGAACGACTTCTTTGACAAGGCCGATAGCAAGAGCTTCGTCTGCCTTGACCTGACGGCCGGAAACGAAGAGGTCGAGGGCGCGGTTGGCGCCGATGATTCTCGGGAGGAGGAAGACAGCTCCCGTATCCGGGCAGAGGGCAATGCCTGCAAAGGCCTGGATGAATTTGGCATCATCAGAGCAGATGACATAGTCAGCGCCCAGTGCCAGGTTCATTCCGCCACCGGCGCATGCACCGTGGACAGCGCAGACGATGATCTTGGAAAGTTTCTTCATATGGATGATGTCTTCTGCCAGTTTCCCTGCCAGGGCTGCCATGGATTTCGTGGCAAAGTCCGGTTCCTCGCAGTGCGCTTTCATGTAGCGGATGTCGCCGCCTGCGCTGAAGGCGCGTCCTGCACCTTCCATGACAATGACCTTCACTTCTTCGTCCTTGTCAGCTTTGGTGAGCGCATCTTCGAGTTCCAGTGCCATCGTGAGATCGACTGCGTTCAGCGTCTGCTGGTAGTCGAGTGTAATCGTTTCAATGCCGTCTTCGACTTTTGTCCTGATTCTCGTATAGTCCATGGATATTTCCTCCTGTCATGGCAGATCTGCCAAAAATGATTCCCGGATCTTCCGGGTTTCTCAACTGGATTCACTGTTTTTATTATATCACGGAGGGATTCTTTCATTTCCATTTCTCTATATAAAAAGGAAGGAACTCTTGATTTCCCATGGTATAATAATGAGGTATCTCTGTCTCTCTTTCCAAAGGCGCACCGCCCCGGGCGGTCTCCTCTGCGCAGCAGAAAAAATGACGGGATCGCATCCTTCGGACTTTCACTCCGATGAGATTTCTCCGGAAATGCTTCCGGGAATGATGGTTTTCAGAAAGGATTTTATTATGGCAGAAAAGAAGAAAGTCGTCGTGGCGATGTCCGGCGGCGTGGATTCCACGCTGACCGCGCGCCTCCTGCTCGATCAGGGCTATGAGGTTTACGGCGCTACCATGTATCAGTTTGACGGGCAGGACGAGGAGATCGAAGGCGCCCGCAAGATGGCGGAATTCATCGGGATTCCGTTCAAGGTCATCGATGTGAGAGAGGCGTACCAGAAGTTCGTCCTCAATTATTTCATCGAGTCCTACGCAGCAGGGATGACGCCGAATCCCTGCATGATGTGCGATTTCAAGGTGAAGTTCGGTCTCTTCTATGATGAAGTGAGAAAGGCATTCGACGCGCCTTACTTTGCGACCGGCCACTACGCGCGCATCGTCTACAATCCGGAAACGGAATTGTTTGAGGTCAGAAAGGGTCTGGACATCGCCAAGGATCAGTCCTACATGATGTACCACCTGACCCAGGAACAGCTTTCGCATATTATTTTCCCGCTTGGCCGCACGTTCAAGAAGGATACGCGCCTTATTTCCAAGGAAAAGGGCCTTCCGACTTACAACAAGGCAGAGTCTCAGGATATCTGCTTCCTGACCAGCGAGAAATCGTACGTGGAATTCCTCGAGAACCACGCGCCGGAAGCGTTCCAGCCAGGAAATATCGTCGACAAAAAGGGCCATGTGCTCGGCCAGCACAAGGGCATCCCTTATTATACGATCGGCCAGAGAAAGGGCCTGGGCATCGCTGCCAGGACGCCGCTTTACGTCATCGAGCTGCGTCCTGACACGAGAGAAGTCGTCGTCGGATCGAATGAAGATCTCTTCCGCACGCGCCTTCTCGCCAACGAACTCCATTTCTACGACGACAAGATCCCGCAGGAAGAGTTCCGCTGCCAGGCAAAGATCCGCTATGGCGTCCGTGTCCATGACTGCTCCGTGAAGGTCGGAGACGACGGACGCGCTGTCGTCACGTTCGATGAACCGCAGCGCGCTGTCACAACCGGCCAGTCTGTCGTCTTCTATGACGGCGACCTCCTCCTGGGCGGCGGCACAATCGTCAGAGCGCTCTAAAAGTCATCCCTTGTGGATACCGGATGGAAGATGACTCTCTTTTGAGAGTCATCTTTTCATTGCCCGGACTTTTAAAAAGGATTTTCAGATTATTCTATATGGGTTTATTAGTCACTATAAATTTTTTCCATATCGAAATATATCTTGTGAAACACACGGCAGGAAGGCGTTTCCGGCGTCTTTCTTAAAGGAGCTTCGCCGAACGTTACATTAGAAATAAAAAGAAGGGCTTTTTCTCTATTCCCTTTTTCCGCCTGTTGTTGTAGAATAGATTTCGGCACAAGATATTGTGCGTCATTATGTGCGCTTATCAATATTTTGTATTTATTTTAACTAGAATGAGAAACTTATATAAATAGAGAAAACAAAAGAAAAAATGGGATTTTGAAAGCATTAGGGGTGTTATGAATGGAAGAAATGGAAATGAACGTCAAGATGAATGTCATTAAGAGAAACGGCCAGGAAGTACCTTTTGACATCACCAAGATCGTGAACGCTATCGGCAAGGCCAATAACGAAGTCGATCACGTCCACCAGATGAATGATTACCAGATCCGCGCTGTCGCAGACAACATTGCGCACAAGATCGCAGGCTACTCCCACGCAGCCAATGTCGAAGACATTCAGGATATGGTCGAAACGGGCATCATGGAAATGCGCGGCTATGAAGTAGCGCAGAAGTATGTCCGCTATCGTTACAAGAGAGAAATCTCCCGCAAGAGCAACACGACCGATGACGGCATTCTTTCCCTGATCGACCTCTCCAATGAAGAAGTCAAACAGGAAAATTCCAACAAGAACCCTGTCATCAATTCCACCCAGCGCGACTACATGGCCGGCGAAGTGTCCAAGGATCTGACAAAGCGTCTGCTCCTCCCCGAAGAAATCGTGAAGGCGCATGAAGCAGGCATCATCCATTTCCACGACGCTGACTACTATGCGCAGAGAGAACATAACTGCGACCTGATCAATCTGGAAGACATGCTGCAGAACGGCACCGTCATCAGCCAGACCATGATCGAAAAGCCGCATTCCTTCTTCACTGCCTGCAACGTAACGACACAGATCGTCGCTCAGGTAGCATCCAACCAGTACGGCGGACAGTCCTTCACACTGGCGCACCTGGCTCCATTCGTAGATATCAGCCGCCAGAAGATCAAGAAGGAAGTCATCGCTGAACGCAAGGAAACCGGTGAATCCATGGACGAATCCATCATCGAAAAGATCGTGGAGCGTCGTCTGAAGGAAGAAATCAAATCTGGAATCCAGACCATCCAGTACCAGCTGATCACCCTCATGACCTGCAACGGCCAGGCTCCATTCGTCACCATGTTCATGTACCTGGACGAAGTTCCGGACGGACGTACCCGCAAGGATCTGGCCATGATTATCGAAGAAGTCCTCCGCCAGAGAATGCAGGGCGTCAAGAATGAAAAGGGCATCTGGATCACTCCGGCATTCCCGAAACTGATCTACGTCCTCGACGAAGACAACATTCATGATGATTCCCCGTACTATTACCTGACCAGACTTGCTGCTGAATGTACAGCAAAGAGAATGGTTCCTGACTATATTTCCGCCAAGATCATGAAGAACCTGAAGCACGGCGACGTTTACCCATGCATGGGCTGCCGCTCCTTCCTCACCCCGGATACCGAGGGCCTTGGCGAAAACGGAAAGCATAAATACTACGGCCGCTTCAATCAGGGCGTCGTCACCATCAACCTCGTCGATGTGGCATGCTCTTCTGGCGGCGATATGGATAAATTCTGGGAAATCCTGGAAGACCGCCTCGAACTCTGCCACAGAGCGCTCCGCTGCCGCCATGAAAGACTGCTCGGCACCGTCTCCGACGTGGCTCCGATCCTCTGGCAGTACGGCGCTATCGCTCGTCTCAAGAAGGGCGAAACGATCGACAAGCTCCTCTTCAACAACTACAGCACCATTTCCCTCGGCTATGCAGGCCTCTATGAAATGTGCGTCCGCATGCTCGGCGTATCCCATACAACGGATGAAGGCAGAAAATTTGCCCTCGCTGTCATGCAGAAACTGAACGACAAGTGCTCCGAATGGAGAGCTGCTGAAAACATCTCCTACTCCGTATACGGCACACCGATGGAATCCACCACCTACAAGTTCGCTAAATGCCTCCAGAAACGCTTCGGCATCATCCCGGGCGTAACGGACAAGAACTACATCACCAACAGCTACCACGTCCATGTTTCTGAACACATCGACGCATTCCATAAGCTGAAATTTGAATCCGACTTCCAGAGACTCTCCCCGGGCGGCGCTATTTCCTACATCGAAGTACCGAATATGCAGACGAACATCCCGGCAGTCCTGACCGTCATGAAGTACATCTATGAAAACATCATGTACGCAGAACTGAACACGAAGAGCGACTACTGCATGGCATGCGGCTATGACGGAGAAATCCGCATCATCGAAGATGAAACCGGCAAACTCATCTGGGAATGCCCGAACTGCGGCAACCGCGACCAGCACAAGATGAGCGTCGCAAGAAGAACCTGCGGCTACATCGGCACCCAGTTCTGGAACCAGGGCCGTACACAGGAAATCAAGGACAGAGTCCTCCACCTGTAATCTGAATATCTGAAGGGCGGCGTCTG
>NZ_FR896389.1:9526-20827 GCF_000435155.1 Dialister sp. CAG:357
GTCCGCCGCCCTTTTTCTTTCTTTCATTCCAACATTTCAAAGGAAATCAACATGAACTACGCCAATTTCAAAGAATATGATATTGCAAACGGCCCCGGCATCCGCTTCTCTCTCTTCGTTTCCGGCTGCACCCATCACTGCAAGGGATGCTTCAACCAGGAAACATGGGACTTCAACTACGGAAAGCCTTTCACCAAAGAAACTGAAGACTACATCTTGAAGGAAGTCGGACAGGAATTCTATGAAGGCCTCACCCTCCTCGGCGGCGAACCGATGGAACCGGCCAATCAGAAGGCGCTCCTCTCCCTTGTCACCCGTTTCAAGGAAATGTATCCGCAGAAGAACCTCTGGTGCTTCACCGGCTACCTCTATGACAGGGATCTCCTTGATAACTTTGCCAAGAAGATGCCTGAAACTATGGAACTTCTGAAACGCATCGACGTCCTGGTCGATGGTGAATTCGTCCTTGAAAAGAAGGATGTCACCCTCCTCTTCAAAGGCTCCTCCAACCAGAGAACCATCGACGTGCAGAAGAGCCTGGCTTCTGGCACCGTCGTCCCGTGGGATCCGAGAGACACCAGCATGTCCCCGAACTCGAAGATCTGATTTACCAACTGAAAAGGAGCTGTGGCAAAATGATTACACATTTTGTCACAGCCCGAAGGTGCTCGCCTCCTGTCAAAGATGGCATTTTCCATGCAAGGCAGGTCACAAGTCCTTTATGGTATAATAAATAAAATGTTTGTCTTTGTTTGACAGGAGGAAATATGAACGCATTTACCGCACTCGGCGTGAGTGCTGCTTTAACAGATATCATGAAACTGCAGGGGATCGTGAAGCCGACCCCGATCCAGGAGGCTTCCATTCCTTCCATTTTCAAGGGGAAGGATGTCATCGGCCGTTCCCAGACAGGTACGGGCAAGACGCTTGCCTACCTGCTGCCTGTAATCCAGAGAGTGGATACAGAAAAGAATACGACGCAGGTCCTCATCATGACGCCGACGAGAGAACTCTCCAGACAGATTTTTGATGTGCTGCGCCCCTTTGCCATCAAGCTCGATATCGACGCTGCTGACATCATCGGCGGACGCACGATCGAAAACCAGCTGCGCAAGCTGAAACGCGATCCGGCTGTCATTATCGGCACTCCTGGCCGTCTTCTCGACCATATCAGAAGAAGAAGCCTCGATCTGTCCAATGTAAAGACAGTCATCCTTGATGAAGCAGATCAGATGCTTGCCAATGGATTCAGGGAAGATATCGAAGCGCTTGTTGATGAAACACCGAAGAAGCGTCAGGTCCTCCTTTTCTCTGCAACGATGCCTGATGACGCAAAGCGCCTCGCAAGGAAGTACATGAACCAGCCCGTCTACATCGACGTTGCGGAGAAGGCAGCGGCATCCACCGTCGACCAGAGAGTCTATGAAACGACGAAACCGCACAAGTTCAAACTGCTCCTGAAGCATCTGAATGAAATGAACTTGTACATGGCAGTCGTCTTCTGCAACACGCGCGAAGGCGCGCATGAGCTCGCTGAGAAGCTGCAGGAAGAAACGAATTTCGTCGTCGATGAAATCCATGGCGACATGAGCCAGAGCCAGAGGAACCAGGTTATCCGCGAATTTGAAAAGGCAAAGATCCAGGTCCTTGTCGCTTCAGATATTGCGGCACGCGGTCTTGATGTCGAAGGCGTCACGCACGTATTCAATTATGATATCCCGAGAAATCTGGAATACTACGTCCACAGAATCGGACGTACGGGAAGAGCCGGCACATCCGGCATCGCTATTACCTATGCCATTCCGGAAGACGGACTTCTTTTGAGGAAACTTGAAAAGTCCATTTCCGAAACAATCACCCGTTATGACGAGAAGGGCAATGTCCGTCGCGTCAGACAGGGAAAACCTGCCAAGAAGGTCGTCATTCCCGGCATGTACAAGCCTACAAAGAGCAAGGAGCACAAAGCTCTCGGCCATAAGGGCAAGAACATGCGCCAGAAGAGAAAGGACAAGCCTGCGCAGAAGGGCACAAGGGGAAGAAAGAAAAAGTAAATACTCCAATGAAGGAGGATGCATCCGGCAGGTGCCGCCGCACCCTCCTTTCGTTTGATCTTTTTCAGGCTTTCCCATTAGTGATACAATAATACCATTGAGGTGATAGTATGTTTAAAGATAAAAAATTCTGGCTGCAGCCTTTGTGGATGGCAGCACTGACTGTCCCGTGGGGAATCGGCGGCTTCATTGCTCATACCGGATTTTCCCTGTCGGCAGGCCTTGGCGCTTACTGGCTTCTGGGACTGGTTCTTCCTTTCTTCTTCTTTGTCATCCAGAATAAAGGCTATGGCGCAGAAGTGGGTCCCGCAAGAGGCATCATCCATCTTCCTGTGTGGATCTCTCTTGTCATCGTGCAGGTGGTTGTATTCTGGAACTATCTGACGAAAGCAGACATTGCATGGAAAACGAATCCGATCCCGACCGGCATCGGTGTATTTCTAGTACTGCTCTTCTTTGCTTTCATCACGGTTCCAATCGATTATATGCTGGCAGCCCTGTACCACTCCCTGAAAGAAAAAGGGGGACTCAAGTACCGCTGGCTTGCTTCCGCTTTCTTTACAGGGCTTATTCCGGGGACGCTCCTTATTTCCATGGTCGTTCTCTTTGCCATAGGGGAAACGCGTCTCGATCCTTTTACCGGCATGCTTTTCCTGATGGAAGTCATGACGATTTCCTTCTGGATGAAGATAGCGCTTGCCATGATGACATTTGGCATCTATCTTTTTACGCAGTTTGACGGATCGAAGGGGAGGAGAGCCGTGCAGACGATCTTCACCGCTGTATTCTGGCTGATGCTTGCCTTCATCCCGTTCATCATTTCGACGCATCTTCCGTCGACCGGTTCCTGGAGAGCGTATGGCGATCCGTCTTATCTTTCCATTTTCCCGTACCTTTCCGACCTCTGGCTGACCGGATTTTCCATTTGGGGAGCAGACAAGCTCACAAACTGGATTTTCAAGGAATAAAGTTTTACGGCGCCCACGCGGCGCCGTTTTTCTTTTGTCATGAGTCCGTTTCTGTAATTTAAGACCTGTAGTCATAGAAAATTTCTTTTAGGCCGAAAGGTTGACAACAGGTTCTGTCTCACTATAATAACTAATGGCGGATAAAGAGGCTTTACGAATGATTTGCAAGGCTGGTATCACGTAGTGAACTGGACAGTAAAGCTGGTATATCCCCTAAATTTATACGGCTTATATCTGAGCAGGAGTAAGAACGGAGGAAAATTCAATATGGAAAAAATCAGTCAGCCGCCACAGGAGTACCGCTCTTTCATGAGCGTCAGAGAACTCACGATCTCAGGGCTTTTAGCCGGGATCACCATTTTCCTGGGAATCACGGGGTACGGGTTCATCCCGCTGATCGTCATGAATGCGACGATCCTTCACATTCCCACTATCATCGGAACGATTGTAGCCGGACCAAAGGTCGGTGTCGTCGTCGGAGTCCTGTTCGGGCTGTTTTCTTTTGTGCAGACGCTTCGTGCGCCAAGCCTTCTGATGCAGTTCGCCCTGCAGTACAGTGTGCTCTATGACGCATTCATCTGCATTGTGCCGCGTATCTGCATCGCGCTCGTTGTATGGGCACTTTACCGCCGTCTTCCCTGCGGAACGGCGCTCCGCACCGGCATTGCAGCTGTTGCAGGTTCCCTGACGAATACGATCCTCTTCCTCGGATCCTTCTTCCTCCTGGTCGGCGCTCCTTATGCAGCAGCCAGAGGAATTTCCGTCGAAGCAGTCGGCGCTATGATTCTTGGCATTGTTGGCATGAACGGTGTTCCGGAAGCACTCGTATCCGGCATCATCGTCGTACCGATTGTCATGACACTCAAGAAATCCGGATGGAAATTGAAGTAATTAAAAAGAGAGCTGTGACAAAATGTGCAATCATTTTGCCACAGCTCCTTTTTCTATTGGAATATGCCATCAGAGGGTTATCTAACAAATGTATTTATCGACTCTATCTGAAAACCTCAAAACCTCGCTTTGCTCGATAACTACTGTATCCGTCAGCTACGCTGACACCTTCTCCTTTCAGAGCAAGGTTAACACCCTTAAACCTCGCTCCGCTCGAGAAAAGGAAAAAGCAGCGTTTTAACGGATTTTGTCACAGCTCTTTTTCATTTTCCAACGATCCTGGTTCCCAGTTCTGCGATGAAGCGTTTGCCGCTTTCTACTTTATAGAAGTCAAGGGGATAGAAGATTTCATAGGCAACGCTGGCAAGTTTGAGGTGCTGTTTTCTGGCGGCATCGAGGAGGGAATAGTAGTAGGAAAGGTAGTTTTCTCTGGACCAGATGAAGTCGATGGCGAGGAAGTTTTCTTCTGCCTTTATGAGCGTGAGGTCTTCGGGGATGGACTGCGGGATGGATTCTATTTTCTTGATGGTGTGGGAGTAGATGATTTCGGAGAGGTCTTTGTAGCCTTTTCTCGGGAAGAGGAAGCCGTAGGAGAGGGCGGGGATGATATGGAGGGAGAGGAGGCTGACGGCGTCGTTGGGTTCCACTTTCGGGGTGATGCCTTCTTTTTCGATCGGAAGGGAAAGGAGCGTGGCGCTTACGCGTTTGATATACGGTCCTTTTCCTGCGTGCTGCTGCATGAGGGATGCCTCCTCGAGCTGCTTTTGCTGCTGATGGACCATGATTTCCATTTCATGGAGCTCCTGCTGTTTCTGGAGGATGGCTTTTTCCTGGCTGTCCCAGAGGCTCCGGAGATCGACGGGATCTTTCTGAAGGGTTTCCCGGATTTCCGCAAGGCTCATCCCTGTGCGCTGGAGAAGACGGATGGTCTGGAAAAGGAAGATCTGACCATTCGTGTAGTATCGGTAGCCGCTATCCGGATCGATTCTGGCGGCCGGCAGCAGGCCTTTTTTATCGTATAAGCGGAGCGTCTGCACGCTCGTGCCGCGGAGGGCGGCCATGGTTCCTATGGAAAGCATAATTCCTCCTTGACTCTATACTTACTATAGACATTATACTCTAGGCAAAAGTAATAAAGAGGTATTTATATGGAAAAGAAAACGATTCGTCTCATTGTTCCGGACTGGCAGGCAGGGGATAATCCTGTCTATTATTTCGGCGCGAAGATACTGCAGGTGATTGCTCCGAAGAAGGAAGGGCAGAAGGAAATCACGATTCCTGTCCCGGACGATTTTAAACCGCTCGAAAGGGAAAACGGCGTGACAGCGCAGAGCGCTGTGTATCAGCAGGTGAAGGATACGGTAAGCGCGATCGACAAGGAAGCGCCGGACAAGATCATTACGTTTGGCGGGAACTGCCTTGTTTCCCAGGCGCCTTTTGCATACCTGAATGAAAAGTATGACGACCTCGGCGTTCTCTGGGTCGATGCACATCCGGATATTTCCAACCCGGAAATCTATGAAAATGAGCATGCGATGGTCCTGGCCAATCTTCTCGGCGCAGGGGATCCGAAGCTCTCCGGACTCGTGAGGAAAACGCTGAAACCGTCACAGGTCCGCTATGAAGGCATGCAGGGCGGGGTCGATGTGGAACAGGCGGAACTTGATCGGCTCGGCGTTTCTTATGCGGCAGCCAAGGGAAATGAGCTCGACGCGGAGGGAGCCATTTCCTGGATCCGTGAAAACGGGATCAAACACATCGCCCTTCACCTCGACTGCGACGTCATGGATCCCCATGATTTCTATGCGACCTATTTCAATAACCCGGCCCTCGGACCGATTCCGTACAATGCGGCCACCGGCCACATGAAACGCGCTTCCGTCTGGGATTTCATCGAGAAGATCAGCAAAGAAACCGACCTCGTCGGCTTCACCATCGCCGAATACATGCCATGGAGCGCCATGCAGATGAGAGAGCTCATGAAGAGGACGAAGATATTCGGCTGACGGCTCTTCCTTTTTCCTTTTCGCCCGTATAGGGTATAATACAAAGAAAAGGAAAGGAGGCGCTGTATGTCAAGAGAATCAAGGATCGGTATGTTCGCATTCATTGGGATTGTCGTCATAGGACTGATCGGGCTCTTCCTGAACCCCATCGAGCGCCTCCGCGACCAGTACTTCCGCGTCGATGCTGTCTTCGACGATGCCGGCGGCATCCGGGATGAAAGCCCCGTCCTCTACGCAGGCGTCTGCGTAGGCCGCGTCCACTCCTTCGAAGTGAAAGACGGCAAGGCCATCCTGACACTCCAGATCAAGAAGAAGGCTCTGATTCCAAAAGACTGCACCGTAGGCACCTCCAGCACCGGCGTCGTAGGCGACACCTACGTCAAACTTTCCGGAGGAAATCCTGGCGCAGGCTACCTCCAGAGCGGCGACGTCATCTACGAGACCAAGTCCGACCGCATGGACAAGATCATCGCCAAGGCCCAGAAGCTCATAGAATCAGCAGAAACTACGAAAGATAATATAGATAAAATGAGGAACTAAAAATAAATTAGAGAAGAGCCATGAAAAGGGAGAGAGTTCTCATGGCTCTTTTTTTGTGGGGAAAAACATACGGCCGCTCCTTTGGGAAATGAACCCCTTTCGGCGCATGCGCGCCACTTTCCCCTTACGGGGACAGCTAAACCTCGCTGCGCTCGAGGAAATGCTGTATCCGTTTACACCTTCCCTTCCAGGGCAAGGTCAAGACCGGCCTACGGCCCTTTTGCCCGCCTCATTTCGTTTCCCCATTCTTCTTTATTATTAGTCAACCGTATTCAATTATGCTAAAATAATAACAGAATTCTAAAAAGGTTTGGAATTCTGTATACATTCCCTTTGGGGAGACGCGGCGGCACTGGGTGGCAGTGTCGAAGGCGGGGATTTCGCGGTCCCTGCTGCCGTGAATAAATGAGGGCTTGGCCCGCAAAGTACGAAACGTGTCGGTTTCGTGCGTATTTAAGTAAAGGAAGGAAAATTCATATGGCGAATTATAACGCGCTTTTTCCAAGCCCGGATAATCCTCATCTTTCCCTCAGACAGGCTGATGGCAAGGCGCTCGGCCGTGTGCGTGCGATCGTAAAGGGATCGGCACCGCAGGCGGGGATGAAGGATTACCGGTTTTTTGTTGACCCGGTTTCACCGCTGCCAAAGGGCTTCGAGGAGGCGGAGAAGTTCGGGTTCACTGGTTTTATGAGCCGGATTGGTTTCGGCTTCAATTCATTTCAGACGGAGGAGCAGGCGCTCGCGAAACTGATGGAGGAGTATGGGGACTCTTTTGTGACGTTTACGCCGGCTCTTCGGAGTAATAAGTTTTTTGTCCTGGACGACATGACGAAGGAAGGGCGGACGCCTTTCATGGATGTGGATAAGAATTATTATCCAGTGCCAGCTTTCGGGACGATCGACCAGCCTGTTTTCGGCGGGGATATCAACAAGTTCTGCCATCATATCATGTCAGGGAAGCCGCTTCCGGGGCTTTCGAAGCGGAACTGGAATAATGACGTCCGTCCGCAGTTGGTTGTAGCAGCGACGAAAAATCTCGAGGGGAAGCTGGGGCCGTGGGTTGTCTTCGCTCCGCTTCATGATGATGCTTTCGATTCGATGGTGATCGGCGAGGGCGGGGCGTATTTCCGTGTAAGAAATCACGGCCCTTTGGGTTATGGCCTTGTCGATGTCAATAATTCGGAAATCCTTTCGCATATTCTGCGCTGTGAGGAAAGTCCGCTCTGGTTTGTTCCAGAAGAATTTCTCCCTGATCTTCGCCGCGATCTCCGTCCGGTGCCTGAGAATGAGGATATCCTGAAGGACAGCGGTGTCGAGGTGAATCCTTTCGGCATGTCGGAGGGAAATTTCGTGACGAAGGACGATTTTTTCCAGCTGCTGAATGGCAAGCGGGATGAGGAAACGGGCGAGGGTGTGCTCGATGTGATCCGGAAGATGAATCTCAAGGGGAAGAAGCCGCTTGAGAAGATGCCGGAAGCGCAGGAGGGCAAGAAGCTGAAGGCAGAGTTCAAGGCCGATGAGGTCTTGAAGGATGCCGAGAAGCCGCGCCGTGCCAATGAGGGAAGGGGCAGGAAAGAAGCGCCCCGTCAGGAAGCACCGGCGAAGGACGCACCGAAGGCTGATCCAAAACCAAAGGCAGAGGTGAAGGCTGAGGCGCAGAAGGTCATGAAGGCAGAAGTTGCTGCCAGCACCCGCCGCAGTGATAAGAACAAGAACGAAACAAAGGAAAAGGAAAATAACAAGAACCGCGGCGAGGTAAAGGAAGCACCGCTTCTGGAAGCAGGAAAGGGTCCGGTGAAGGAACTGGAAGCGCCTGCTGCCAAAGAGGTGAAGGAAATCGCCAAGGAAGCGCCGAAAGAGGCTCCCAGGGAAACGGCCAAAGATGCCGCAAAAGAAGCACCCAAGGACGTGAAGGAAGCACCGAAGCAGGAAACGACGGCCAAGGAAACGAAGGGAAAGAACGGGAAGAGGGACGAAGCGCCCGCTTTCACGGAGAAGGATTTCATCGACCGCCTGACGGACACCGCCAGCCGCGCCGGCCTTCTCTATAACCAGAAGGATCTCATCAATTTCCATATTTCCGTCAAATCCTCCAGGCTCGTCATCCTGGCAGGCATGAGCGGCACGGGCAAGTCCGGCCTCGTCCGCCTCTACGGCAAAGCACTCGGGATCCCGGAAGAGAGGATCTGTTTCCTCCCTGTCCGCCCGTCCTGGATGGACGACGGCGATATCCTGGGCTATGTCGACATGAAGAATCTCGTCTACAGGAGCGCCGACACGGGCCTTGCCGAGCTTCTGATCGATGCTTCGCAGCATACGGACAAGCTCTACATCGTGTGCTTCGATGAAATGAACCTCGCCCGCGCTGAGCATTATTTCGCGCAATTCATTTCCGCGCTCGAGAAGGAAGGAAATCCAGTCATCCGTCTCTACAATCCGTCGCTCGCACCGCGCCTCTACAATGGCGACCGCTACCCGGCAGACATCACTGTCGGTTCGAACGTCATTTTCACGGGCACGGTCAATGTCGATGAATCGACGTACCATTTCTCCGACAAGATTCTCGACCGCGCGAACGTCATCACGCTCCATCAGGGCCGCTTCAGGGACCTCATGGGCCTCAAAAGACGGAAGAGAGCCCGCTATGATGAAATCGGCGCGAAGATGTTCAGTACATTCCGCGTCCGCGGAGGCTTGGGGCTCACTGAACGCGAGCTCGATCTCCTCGATGCGCTGAATGATGCCTTCCGCGACAGCGGCATCCAGTGCGGCATCGGCTTCCGCGTGGCACGCCAGATGGGAAGGTACCTGGAGAACATCCCCGAAGGCTTCGGCTTCTCGAGGAAGGAAGGCATCGACTCCCAAGTCGTCCAGCGCATCCTGACGAAGCTCCGCGGCTCTTCCCAGCAGCTTTCGATACTCCTTTCGCTGAACGACAAGGGCGAGCTCAAGGGCACAGTTCCTGCCGTTCTTGAGAAATTCTCCGACCTTTCGAATTTCGAAGAGTCGAAGCGTGTGCTGAAGATCAAAGCCGGGGAGCTGAAGCTCTATGATTACACGATCTAAACTGCCATTCTCCCTCACGTTTGAGACAAAGAAGGAAGGGATCATTTCCGCCAGGCGCTTCACGATAGACCCTGACCGGCTGACGGGCCATTTCCCTGCCGCCCTTGCCCTGACGGAGAATCAGGATATATTCCTCCGCTTCGAAGCGCCTGCGGGCTTCCGCTTCACCATGGACGGCCTCGACATCGTGACGCTTCCGGGGCAGGAGAGGGAATCCGAGCAGACGTACATCCTCCCCGAAGGGAAGAAGGACATCCTCCTCTTTGCCGGGCAGGACTTCCCGCTCGTCCCGGGCTACTACGTTATGACCGTCGAAGGCGCAGGCCGCGCGTGGTACGGGATCCTCGAGATCAATCCGCGCTACATGGAAAAGCAGAGCTGGCAGGAAATGAGGGATGAGCTCGTCGAGGAAATCAAGACACTCTCCTTCGATTTCATGAAGCGCAATATCCATATTTCCAGACAGCTCGAAGGGGCGCTTGGCGTCAATACGGAAATGCTGCTCCGCTTCTACACCATCCGCGACGAATCGCCCGTGGTGCTGAACGTACTGGACGAACTCGCCCGCACGGCCAATTCGCGACTGGCTCTTCGCATGAAGCATGTGAGGACGCTGGGCGACAGGCGTACCGAGCCGCACATCCGGCCCCAGCACTTCCACGACAGAGCCGGCGCACCAACGACGCCCGCCCTCTACACGGAAATGACATGGGACGTCGCAGAGAACCGCTTCGCTAAAGCGCTCCTCATGAAACTCGACCAGAATCTCTTCACCTTCATCAAGGAAATCGACGGCCACGTAGAACGCCTCGAAGACCGCCAGCGCGAAATCGCCCGCTTCTCCCGCGATCGTGAATACCGCATGGGCGTCAAAGCCCTCTCGCAGTTCATCGACTACAGGAAACGCGCGACACTCCTCAGGCAGAGCATCCGCCGCGTTACGCTTGCGCCATGGTATGAAGAAACAAAAGGCGAAATGCCCGAAACCATGCCCATGGCCGTCTTCCGCGACCCCAGATACTCCGTCCTCTACCGCCTCTACAAAAACCTTGAGAACCCGTTCTCGAGCCTTGACGTTTCCTCCTTCTACCAGTTCCAGTGGAAAAGGACCGATAAGCTCTATGAAATGTGGGGCTTCCTCCGCTTCATCAAAGCCCTCATGGCCAAAGGCTGGGAACTCGAAGACGGCGTCGAGGTCCTCAAAGAAGAAGGCAAGTACCGCCTTGCCAGCCTTGAATCCGGCACAGAAATTCGCCTGAAACGGGAAAACGCAGAAATCCGCCTCGTCTACGACGGCATCGTCCCCGGAAACTCCGCCGACACCAGCCGCGACAAAGCGCCCCTCTACACCAACAACTCCCACAGGCAGCCGGACCTTAGGATGGACTACTACAAAGAAGGCCTCTACTACGGCTCCCTCGTAGCCGACTTCAAATACAGAGACGTCCTCTTCCTCTGGCAGGACGAAAACAGAAGCTACAGCATCAGGAAACAATTCAACGCCTACCGCGACATGAACACCCGCTTCTACCGCGATATGACAGAAGCTGCCTCTCTCAGAGACAGCCGCCCCGTCAAAGAAGTCTGGGCCGTCTTCCCCAAAGAAATCCCCGGAAGAAGCGACGCAGACTACAGCCTGCGGTTCATACCCCTCGCCCCGGGCCTCCCAGGCAACGAAGAACTCCCGGATCTGCTGGAGAAATATATAGAGTCGATATAGGGGATATAAAAGGAAAAGAAGAAGAAAAAGAGGCTCTTCACGGAAATTTGGGGGATGAA
>NZ_FR896390.1:0-3368 GCF_000435155.1 Dialister sp. CAG:357
TGCCAATCTCAAAGTGATGATTCCTGCCGAGGAAGAGGGATTTCTTCATGAAACGGCATTTCGTCTCCTCATGGGCGCGGAAAAGGCAGGGACGGTCATCCCCTCCGGCGCGGTGCGGAGGCTCTTCACGGAAGAGAACCGCGGCCTTCGCATGGCGCAGGGAGCGGCGGTACTATCGTTCCTTTTCTGCCTGACGGGCCTAGGAATGTTCGTCTCTGCCGAGAAGGATTTCCTCCATGAGAAGGAGCTTTCCATTTCCCTCTCGCCGGTCAGGAAGGGAATGGAAGCGTATGAGAAGGAGCAGCATGAGGCGCGGGCGCTCGAAGGAATGCTGCGGAAGCTGGAGAAGGAAAACATGCGCTGGGAACAGAAGCTCGCGTACCTCGGAGAATCGATGCCGTCCGGTGTCGTCTTGAGGGAAATCGCTGAGGAGAGCGGGGAAGTGCGCCTTGAAGGAACGGCGCAGACACCTGAGGCCGTCGGGTTTCTCCGCGATGTCGTCGCCTCTTCCTGGGGCGGTGAGACGAGAATCGGGAAGCGGAAGGGAAATCCGCTGACGAAGCTCACCGATTTCACAATCATCTGGACGAGGGCTGATGAAACGCCGAAGACGGATGCGCCCAGAAAAGCAGTCAAAAGGACGGTGAAGAAATGAGGCTCGAACCAATCCTGCATGATACGAAGTACAAGAGAGAGTACCTCGCGCTCGCCTTTCTCCTCGCCCTGACGGGCTGCTTTTTCGTCGAGCGTTCATGGGACAAGGAAGAATTGGCCGGCCTCATGGCGGCAGAGAACCAGAAAGCGCTCCATTTCAGGGCGCCGGAAGAGGGGACGTACCTGCCCTTTCTGACAGAGCTTTTCGGGAAAGCAAGCGCGCCGGAGCTTGCTGAAGCGCTCGAGGAGAGCGGCGTCATCGTGACGAATATCTCGGAAAGTGAAGGAACTATCGACGAAAACGGAAAATTTCAAAAAATACGTGTACAAGGTACCGGAAGCTTTGCCCAAATTGTCCGCGGCTTTGATATAATAAAAGGCAAAGAGAGATGGAATGCGATGGATCTCAAATCATTGAAAAGAGAGGGAGGACAGTTGTCCTTCGACGCGGAGATCCGTACCTTCCAAAGCCGAGGTACCTATGAAAAAGAGAAATATAGTTCTGATCGGTCCCATGGGGACAGGAAAGAGCCGCGCGGCGAGGATTCTCGCTGACGGCCTGGACTGGCAGCTGGCCGATACGGACCGCATGATGGAAAAGGACACGGGGATGCGCATCGCCGAGTACTACCAGAGTGCGGGGCCGGATGCGTTCACTGCCAAGGAAAAGGAAATCATCAACAGAGTGCGCTTCTACCATGAGGCGGTGATTGCGATGGGCGGAAATTATCCCATGACGGAGGAGAAATTTCATCTCCTCTCCGAGCATGGTGTCGTCATCCTGCTCTATGCGAAACCATTCCGCCTGGCCGAGCGCGTGAGGCGCCGCATCGGGAAACGTCCGACGATGGACTACTCCGATGTGGACGGATACGTCCGTCAGATGCTGAGGAAATGGACGAAATGGAGAGACAGGGTCGATCTTGTCATCAATACGACGAACTGCCATCCGGAACAGACAGCGCTCATGATTGCGCGCTACATTGACAAGCACAATATAGGATTTGCAGCACGGCGGGGACCGGGGTATCCCGGCCGTGAGGAACATACCGAGAAGAGAGAGCGGAACGGCCGGCCCTCTTCCCATGGGAGAAGATCCCAGTAGTCGGCCGCAGGGAGGGATTTTCATGAAAAGACTAGCTGTGCTCACAAGCGGCGGAGATGCGCCGGGCATGAATGCGGCCGTACGGGCGGTCGTAAGGACAGCCCTGGCGCTTGGATGCCAGATTTATGGAATATACAGAGGCTATGCAGGACTTCTGGACGATGACTTCGTCCGCATGGAATCCTCCTCCGTGAGCGGCGTTGTCCTCCATGGCGGCACCATGCTGAAAACGGCCAGATGCAAGGAATTCTTGGAAGAAGAAAACCAGATCAAAGCGGCAGAAACGCTGAAGCGTAGAGGCATCGACGGCCTCGTCGTCGTAGGCGGGGACGGCTCCATCAAAGGCGCCGAAGTCCTTTCGAAACTGGGCATTTCGACCGTCACCATTCCGGGCACTATCGATAACGACATGCACGGCACCGATGAAACCATCGGTCACGATACCGCCGTGAATGCCGTCGTATCCGCTGTCAGCCGCATCCGCGACACCGCCAGCGCCCACAACCGCGCTGCCATCGTCGAAGTCATGGGACGCTTTGCAGGAAACATCGCCTTAGACTCAGGCCTTGCCTGCGGCGCCGAATACATCCTCGTCCCTGAAGTTCCCTTCAGCCGCAAGAAACTCGCCAGAAGCCTCAAACGACAGATGGAAGAGGGCAGGACGAACAGCATCATCATCTGCGCAGAAGGCGCCGATGACGGAAGAGCCCTCGGCGAATGGCTCAAGGAACGCACTGACATCGACATCTGCACCACTATCTTGGGCTTCATCCAGAGAGGCGGCCAGCCAAGCGCTAAAGACGCCATCCTTGGATCCACACTGGGAGCCGCAGCCGTCAAAGCACTCCTTGATGGAGAAACAGCCGCCCTCGTCGGTATGTGGGAAGGCAAAGTCAGAAAAGTATCCTACGAAGATGCAAAACATATAAAGAAACCCTTCAACCAGAAACTCTACGACCTGGCAGAAATGCTTGGCGCAGCCCAGGTAGAAGGAAACATAAGAGAATCAGGACTGTAAGAAAAAGAAGAAGGAACTGTGGCAAAACGCCTTTGACCTTGCCCTGGAAGGGAAGGTGCCCGACCTCAAATTCTGATGTCGGGCGGATGAGTTGCATTTCCTCAGCCGCAGGTATATAAGTTCAAAACAAAACAGAACTGATTTCTTATATTTCACATCGCCGAACTGTCCCCGGAGGGGAAAGTGCCCAGCCTATCACTTTTCTGTTGCTGGGAGAAAGAGTTGCATTTTCTAAGAAGGCGAAGCATCATCGCTCAAGGTTTTTATTTTGTTGGATAATCCTCTAATCGAATATACCCACACAAAAGGAGCTTTGACAAAAAGTGTAATCATTTTTGTCAAAGCTCCTTTTTGGTTAGTGGAGCGACTTATAATATTTGTGGATAAGATGGGGAAATGAACCCTTTTCGGCGTAAAAGGAAGAACTTTATTGCCAGGGAAGGCGAGTGCTTGCATTGCTGGCAAAAATGAACCCCTTTCGGCGCATGCGCGCCACTTTCCCCTGACGGGGACAGCTTCGCAAGGAATAAAAGAAAGAGCGCAGCTCTTATTTGTTTGAAAGGGGACGCGGACAAAAAGTTGGACCAATTG
>NZ_FR896391.1:0-10742 GCF_000435155.1 Dialister sp. CAG:357
AAATATACCCATGGCCTAAGGGCACATGGGGAAGGAGGATGAAAGATAGATGAGCGTAAATCAAAGATTGGTTAATAAACTGACTGATAATTTATTTGACGGCATCCTTCAGCTTAAAACCAGGGATGAATGTTATGAATTTTTTGAGGATCTTTGCACGATCAATGAAATCCGGGATATGTCACAGCGCCTGGAAGTAGCAAGGATGCTTGAGGCTGGGGAAAAGTATGATCAGATCGAGAAGGAGACGGGGGCAAGTACTGCAACAATCTCAAGAGTCAAAAGATGCCTTAAGTACGGGGCTGACGGATATCTGACAGTACTTTCAAGATTGAATGAATTAGGGGGAAACAAGAAATAATGGATAAACTGAATCTTTCTCATGCAGGGTTTAAAGCATATGATATTCGCGGCATTGTGCCGGATGAAGTAAACGAAGAACTTGCTTACAGAGTAGGACGTGCCTATGCAGACCTGTATTATCCAAAAACCATGTGCATCGGCTATGACGTGCGCCCGAGCTCCCAGAAGATCTGCGAAGCTGCAAGCCGCGGATTGACTGACGGCGGTGCTGATGTGTATAACATCGGACGCTGCGGTACAGAAATGATGTACTTCGGCACATTCTTCTATAAAATGGATGGCGGATTCATGATCACGGCCAGCCATAATCCTTCCAACTATAATGGAATAAAAATCGTCAGACAGGAAGGCATCCCTGTCAGCGAGGATACAGGCCTTAAGGATATTGAAGAACTTGCTTTTTCCGGAGACTTCAAAGAGTCCGAGAAAAAGGGAACTGTTTATAAGAAAGAAATCATCGATGATTATGTAAAGCATATCCTGACATTTGTCGATATGAAGAAGATGAAACCGCTTCATATTGTTGTTGATGCAGGAAACGGCTGTGCCAATGTTGCATTTGCACCTCTTGAAAAATATCTCCCGTTCAAATTCAGCTATATTGACATGCAGCCGGACGGACTTTTCCCGAACGGCGTGCCTAACCCGATGCTTGAAGAATGCCGCAAGAAACTGGTCGATACCGTATTGAAAGAAAAGGCAGACCTTGGAATTGCATGGGATGGAGACTTTGACCGCTGCTTCTTCATTGATGAAAATGGCAAATTTGTCGAAGGCTACTACATGGTAGGCCTTCTGGCTGAATACTTCCTTCAGCTCCATAAAGGAGAAACCATTGTCCATGATCCGCGCGTCTTCTGGTGCACACAGAAGATCTGCGAAGAACTGGGCGGAAAAGCCGTCGAATCCAAAGGCGGCCATGCCTTTATGAAAGAGACCATGCGCAAAGTGAAGGGAATTTACGGCGCAGAAAACAGTGCTCATCACTTCTTCCGTGAATTCTCCTATTGCGATTCCGGCATGATTCCCTGGCTGATTGTTGCTCAGATCATGAGTGAAAAGGGGAAAGGCTTGGGAGAACTTGTTGCTGAAATGGAAGCTGAATTCCCATGCAGCGGCGAAATCAATCTTCCTGCCAACCATGTGAATGCTATCCTGGAAGCAATTGAAAAGAAATATACACCTGATGCTGAAAGAATTGATAAGATCGATGGCATCGGAGTTGATTTCAAAAACTGGAGATTCAATCTCCGCCCGTCCAATACGGAACCTTTGATCAGATTCAACATGGAAACCCGTGGGGACAAAGAACTCCTTAAAGAAAAAGAAAATGAAGTCATTGAATTAGTCAAGTCTCTTAACTGATTCGCCGTGACGATATAAAAAAGCAGGACCTTTCTGGCAAGACGAAGGTCCTGCTTTTTTATTTTTCTCGAAAGGAGGATATGGAGAATCTGAAAATAATTTATGCATTATATTGCATTTTATTACATAAAAGCGTATATTTATAAGTATAATTAGTCAAAGACCCATTTAGATACAGAAAAGAGGAGATCATTATGAAAAAAATTACAAAGGCAATTCTGACCGGAGCCGTCATTGCAGGCATGTTTATGGCAGGAGGGTGCAACAATAGTTCTTCTGGCAGTTCATCGCCAAAAACCAATGAGAGCGCTTTGATGCAGAAAATCAAATCAAGCGGGAAACTGACTGTAGGTACAGCATCCGGATTTCCTCCTTATGAGTTTTTAGATACTTCAGCATCAGATGGCAAAAAGATTGACGGGATAGATATCAAACTGGCTGAAGCTGTTGCCAAAAAGCTGGGAGTCAAATTGGAAATACAGGATATGACATTCCAGTCGCTTTTATCCTCTCTTACCACGGGAAAAGTGGATATTGCTGTCTCTGCAATCAATCCGACTGAGGAACGTAAAAAGACAGTAGATTTTTCTGACAGTTATCTTGAAGGGAAACAGACGCTTCTTGTCAGAAAAGAGGATGCAGGGAAGTATAAGGCGCTGAGTGATTTTGACGGAAAACGTATCGGTGTACAGAAATCTACGATTCAGGAAAAGCTTGCTAATGAGCAGATCAAGAATGCGCAGATCGTGGCACTTCCCAAGGTCGCAGATGCACTTCTTGAGCTGAAGACGGGGAAAGTGGATGCGGTACCTGTGCAGAATATCGTTGGAGGCCAGTATCTTCTGACAAATAGTGATCTTTCGGCAACAAATATTTACTTCAGCAATTACAGCGGCGGCGCTGCCGTTGCCGTGCCGAAGGAAAGTGCTGATGTCATTAAAGTGATTAATGAGGTCATTGCAGAAAACAAAGCCAATGGAAATATCGATAAATGGGTTGATGAAATGACAAAGAAAGCCGTTGAGAATGCCAAGAAATAATGTGGATATAATATTTATTCACATATAAGGAGAGCAGAATACTGCATAAAAGTATAGATATGCATAAACACTTTATTTCATATCTATACAATAAAGGCGGAAAATGGTAATATGCACATAGGAATGGAGGGATGTATACATGAGAAAATCTTTAAAGCTGGCATTGATCGGTGCGGCAATTTTAGGTTCGCTGGCAATTGCCGGCTGTGGAGATAATTCCAAACCTTCTGGCGCGTCTAGTACACAGGAAAGCAAACTGATGCAGACAATTAAGCAGAGAGGCAAATTAATTGTTGGCACTTCTTCGGGATATCCGCCTTACGTTTTTGTAGATGCTGATTCCCCTGACAAGAAGGTCATTGGGCTCGATATTGAATTGTGCAAGCAGATTGCTGACAAACTCGGTGTCCAGATGGAAGTACAGGATATGGGATTCTCTGCGCTTCTTTCATCAGTGACTTCCGGCAAGGTAGATATTGCAGTCGGAGGCGTCAACCCGACACCGGAAAGAGAAAAGGCGATGGCATTCTCTGATATTTATCTGCCAACGGAACAGAAGCTTCTGGTTCTCAAGAAAAACGAACATCTTTACAAGGACATGGCTGATCTTGATGGCAAGACAATCGGTGCAGAGAAATCTACGACACAGGAAACGACGGCTCAGTCAATCAAAGGAGCAAACGTCATCGGACTTTCCAGTGTCCCGGATGCTATCCTGCAGCTGAAGAATGGCAAACTTGACGGAATTGTCGTGGAAGGCGTCGTTGCCAAGCAGTACCTTGTATTCAATGATGACCTTGCTTTGGCGGATGTACAGTTCCAGGGAGCTAAGAAAGTCTCTGCTGTTGCACTGCCAAAGGGAAGTGATGATGTATTGAAAGTCATTAACGGCATTATCAAACAGGATACGGAATCCGGACAGTTTGATAAATGGGTTGATGAATACAGTAAAATTGCAGTGGAAAAAGCCAAGAAATAATAAGCTGGACCTGACAGAGAGGAATGCAAAAGCGCATTCCTCTTTTTCATTTGTATGGAACCGTAATGATTTATTCATCATTGTGCATGTAAATGCATAAAAGACAAGAAAATTTCATTATTTATACGAATAATTATTGACATATGTGTATATTTATGCTACTATCTATCCATCACAAAGATGTATCCGGTTTGAAATCAGAATTATCAGAGAGGTGCTTAAAATGATGAAAAAGATAAATGCAATGAAATTGGCAATGCTCGGAGCAGCAGCTGTAGCAGCTTTTGCTATCACAGGCTGCGGTGGAAGCGATAATAAGGCAGCAAGCAAGCCGGCTCAGGCTGAAAGCCCGCTTATGCATAAGATCAAGAGCAGCGGCAAGCTCGTTGTGGGAACAGCTTCCGGTTATCCTCCATATGAATTCGTAGACACAAGTGCCGGTGAAAAGAAGGTCATCGGGATTGATATGGAACTGGCACAGAAGATTGCTGACAAGCTGGGCGTCAAGCTTGAAGTGCAGGACATGAATTTCCAGGCTCTTCTTTCTTCCCTGACAGGCGGTAAGGTTGATATGGCTATCGCAGGCATCAACCCGACAGATGAACGTAAGAAATCCATGGATTTCTCTGATAACTATCTTCCGACAGAACAGAAGGTAATCATCCGCAAGGCTGATGCTGACAAGTTCAAGAAGGTAGAAGACCTTTACGGCAAGACCATCGGCGTACAGAAATCCACTACACAGGAAGCTCTTGCCAAAGACCAGATTAAGGATGCCAATATTGTAGGCCTCGCACATGTTCCTGAAGTTGTCCTTGAACTGAAACAGGGCAAAGTCGATGCACTGGTTGTAGAAGGCATCGTCGGCGAACAGTATGTCATTTTCAACAATGACCTCATGTTCTCTGACATTAAATTCCCGAATGCTGTCAAGAACTCTGCAGCAGCCCTTCCGAAAGGAAATGAAGATGTAGCTGCTGTTGTCAACCAGGTAATCAAAGAAAACACGGACAACGGAAACTTCAAGAAGTGGACAGAAGAATACAGCAAGAAAGCAGTAGAAAACGCAGATAAGAAATAATCGGCTGTGAATAACGTATGAATCAATAGGAAAGGTCACCATGCACCAGATGTGTGGTGACCTTTTATAAGTCGCAAAAATGGTATATCATTACTGACTGCGGCATGCACGGATAATACTGAATGTAGTCAAGTTTTAAAACGTATGTTATAATGAGTCAATTATCCTGATACAGGGAAAATCAATAGAAAGAGGGAAGGCTAATGAGCGTTAAAACAGTTCCATTTAGTGATGAATTAATTCAGAATATTGCTGCCAAATACGGTACACCTTTTCATATCTACGACGAAAAGGGCATGTTAGATAATGTCAAGCGCTTTCAGAAAGCCTTTTCCTGGAATCCCAACTTCCATGAATATTTTGCTGTAAAAGCGACTCCGAATCCCTGGATCATGAAGAGCCTGAAAACGCTGGACGTCGGATCAGACTGCAGCTCTATGGCTGAACTTGTCCTTGCTGAATCGGTTGGAATCAAAGGGGGGGAAATCGTATTTTCTGCCAATGATACGCCTGATGAAGAATTCATTAAGGCACATGAGCTGGGCGCCATCATTAATCTGGATGATGTTTCAAATCTGGATGATCTGGAAAGACTTCAGATTGTGCCGGAAAGGATTTGCTTCCGCTACAATCCGGGTCCAGAACTGACCAGAGGCAATGCAATTATCGGGACGCCGGAAGAAGCAAAGTACGGAATGACTTATGACCAGCTCATGACCTGTGTCGACTGGGCTAAGAAGAAGGGCATTTCCTATATCGGAATCCATACGATGGTCATTTCCGCAGAACTTGAGCTTCCCGGTCTTTTAGGCACGATTTCAATGATGTGCGATCTTGCCAATGATATCAGAGACAAAAAGGGCATTACTGTCGATTTCATTGATTTTGGCGGCGGAATCGGCATCCCTTATCTTCCTGAACAGAAAGCAGTCGACATTGAAGGATTGGGAGAAGGCGCAAGGAAACTCTTCGAAGAAAAGATGGCAAAATTTGAAAAGACAAGAATCTGCTTTGAATGCGGCAGGGCCATTACCGGTCCGTACGGCTTCCTTGTGACAAAGGCTATCCACTACAAGAATATTTACAGGAACTATATCGGAGTAGATGCATGCATGGCTGATCTTATGCGTCCGGGCATGTACGGGGCTTACCATCACATTACTGTTCTTGGAAAGGCAGATGCACCCAAAGACCATGTATATGACGTAGTTGGTTCTCTTTGCGAAAACTGCGATAAATTTGCCATCCAGCGCAAGCTGCCGGAAATCGACATGGGCGATTTGATTGTTATCCATGATACCGGAGCTCATGGCCACAGCATGGGGTACAACTATAACGGCAGACTCCGCCATCAAGAAATTATGGTTCATGAAGATGGAAGCGTGCAGCAAATCAGAAGAAATGAAACATTGTTTGATCTTTTTGCTACACTTGATTTCCCGTCCCTGAAAGAAAATACAGCCAAAGTTGAAAAATAATTTTTTAAGAGATGTCTCTTTTTGGAGGCATCTCTTTTGTTTCTTTTAAGGGATTGATTATAGAAAATCGAAGAATATAAGAGTATAATCTGGACGTAAGCAAACGTTTATATTGAAACGTAAGGGGGCTTTAAATTATGTATACGTTATCAAATCAGCAGTTCAAAGGTAAAGTTCCACAGATTGATCCGAATGCTTTCGTTGCACCGGGTGTATTTCTGTCCGGTGATGTAAGAATCGGAAAATATTCCAGCATCTGGCCAGGCGTTGTTGCAAGAGGCGATGTCAACTACATTTCCGTTGGCGAATGCTCCAATGTACAGGATCTCTGCTGCCTGCATGTAGCAGATAATAATCCGTGCATCATCGGGGACTATGTTACAATCGGACATAGTGCCTGCATTCATGGATGCGAAATTGAAGACCATGTACTGATCGGCATGCATTCCACCATTCTGACAGGAGCAAAAATCGGCAGAGGCTCTATCATTGCAGCCGGAGCTTTGGTTCTGCAGAATCAGGTCATTCCTCCGAACTCGCTCGTTGTCGGTGTCCCGGCAAAGGTTATCAAGACCATTAACAAGATGGACAACATCCATGCACAGGCATTGAAGTATAAATGCGAATGGGCTATTGGATATGGTGTAAAACCGGATATCGATGGCGAACTCTATCACAACGAACCTATTGTTTAACAGGCAGTGATTGGACTGGAAGTCGTTTCATAAATGATAAGAAAGATGGCAATGCGGAAAACGCACTGCCATCTTTCTGTTTTCCCTTATTTTATCGTTTATGCGGCAGGCAGATGATTTGACTAGAGGATAGTGCGGGCTATATAATATATGACAACTATATAAAACGGATAATTATCTAATTATCAGAATAAACGGAAGGTGACATTATGCGAGAAAAGTATATTCCTCAGCAAATCGAGAAAAAATGGCAGAAGATTTGGGAGGATAACAAGGCGTTTGAAACTCACTATGATCCAAACAAGAAAAAATATTATGTACTGGAAATGTTTCCTTATCCTTCAGGAAACCTCCATATGGGCCATGTAAGAAACTATTCTATCGGCGATGTTGTTTCCCGTTTCAAGAAAATGCAAGGATTTAATGTCATCCATCCGATGGGATTCGATGCGTTTGGCATGCCGGCTGAAAATGCAGCAATCCAGCACGGAATTGCTCCGGCAAAATGGACTTATTCCAATATTGACAACATGACAAGACAGCAGAAGGAACTCGGTCTCTCTTATGACTGGGACCGCAAAGTTCTGACCTGCAGCGAAGATTACTACAAGCATACACAGAAACTTTTTGAAATCTTTTACAAAAAAGGACTGGCTTACAAGAAGGAAGCCAAGGTCAACTGGTGCAACAGCTGCCATACCGTTCTTGCCAATGAACAGGTTGAAGAAGGGAAATGCTGGCGCTGCAAGAACCCTGTCGTAAAGAAAGACCTTTCCCAGTGGTTCCTGAAAATTACAGCTTATGCAGACCGCCTTCTGGCAGACCTTGATCACATGCCTGGATGGCCGGAACGTGTCAAGACGATGCAGAGAAACTGGATTGGCAGATCAACCGGCACGCAGTTCTCCTTTACTGTAGAAGGCATGGATGAACAGATTCCGGTCTACACAACAAGAGTAGATACCGTTTATGGTGTTACTTACATGGTGCTTGCTCCTGAACATCCGCTTGTTCCGAAATTGATTGAGAGTAATCCTGATAAGGCATCTCTTGAAACTTTCATTGAAAGAATGAGAAATGAAAATGATATTGTCCGTACTGCCGAAGATGCTCCTAAGGAAGGAATGTTCACCGGAAGTTATGCAATTCATCCGCTGACAGGAGAAAGAATTCCGATCTGGATTGCAAACTACGTTCTTTATGAATACGGCACAGGCGCTGTCATGGCTGTACCGCAGGGCGACCAGAGAGACTGGGAATTTGCGAAAAAGTACAATCTTCCGGTCAAGCTGGTTATCCAGAACAAGGAACATGATCTTAAGCTGGAAGACATGGATAAGGCATACGATACAGACGGATTCCTTGTCAATTCCGGCGAATTCGACGGACTGACCTCTGAAGAAGCCCGCGAAGCTATTACAAAGAAAATCGAGGAAATGGGAATCGGAAACGGCAAGGTCAACTACCGTTTGAGGGACTGGCTGATTTCCCGCCAGAGATACTGGGGCTGCCCGATTCCGATCATCCACTGCCCGCATTGCGGCAATGTCCTGGTGCCGGAAAAGGATCTTCCTGTAGTTCTTCCAGAAGATGTCAACTTCGTAGCCGGAGCTACCTCTCCGCTTGAGACAAGTGAAACATTCCTCCACTGCAAGTGCCCGCAGTGCGGTGCTGATGCAACCAGAGAAACCGATACAATGGATACATTCATCGATTCATCCTGGTACTTCCTGCGCTACTGCGATCCGCACAATACAGAAGAACCATTCAGCAAGGAAAAGGCTAACTACTGGATGCCGGTCGATCAGTATATCGGCGGCATTGAACATGCTATCCTTCACCTGCTTTATTCCCGCTTCTTTATGAAAGTGCTGCAGGATGAAGGCATGGTAGATTATCCTGAACCATTTACCAACCTTCTCTGCCAGGGCATGGTACTCAAAGACGGCGGCAAAATGAGTAAATCTGTCGGCAACGTTGTTTCCCCTGAAGAAATCGTCGGGAAATATGGCGCTGATACAGCAAGACTCTTTATCCTGTTTGCTGCTCCTCCGGAAAAGGATCTCGAATGGTCCGATCAGGGCGTTGAGGGTTCTTACCGCTTCCTGAAGAGAGTATGGGCTATCGTAGAAAAGTATCAGGATTTCGACAAGGAATCCAAGGGCGACCTTTCTGAAGATGAGTTTGCACTCAGAAGAAAGCTTCATCAGACGATTTCCAAGGTTACAGAAGACCTTGACGGCAAGTTTGCTTTCAATACGGCAATCTCCGCTGTTATGGAACTGGTCAATGAAATGTACCGCTTCAGCGAGACACATTCCGTCATCGAAGACAAGCTGGCAAAAGAACTTGTCCGCAACCTGCTGATTCTGCTCGCTCCATTTGTTCCGCATATCACCGAAGAACTCTGGCAGCAGATTGGCGAGAAGGAAAACAGTGTCCATGATGCAGAATGGCCGGTATGCGATGAATCAGCCCTCGTTGTTGACGAAGTGGAATTAGCTGTTCAGGTCAATGGCAAAGTCCGCGCTACGATCAAAGTGGCAGTCAGCATGGAAAAGGACGAAATTGCGGATCTGGCAAAAGGACTTGCTGAAGTGCAGAAATTCATCGAAGGCAAGACAATCGTGAAAACAATTGTGGTTCCTGGAAGAATCGTTAATATCGTAGTTAAATAAAATAAAAAATTAGAGAGATCAGAGACTGTTCCTGGTCTCTCTTTTATTTTGCCCGCATATACTTGTTACAGCTTGATTTATATTATGCTAGAATGAAATAAGATGAATCTTAGAGGGTGACAATTATGAATATTACATGTGAAGGCAAGGAGTACCATTTCTTTGATGGCGCTACTCCACAGAATTTATGGAATATCGTACGCGGCGCAAGAAAGCGCACAGATGCGGTGCTGGCTGATTTTAACGGAGATATTATAGATTTCCAGACGCCATTTCCAAGTGATGGAGCCGTCAAGTGGATATCACTGGAATCTCCGAAGGCCCACCAGGCTTATCTCAGGAGCGCCATTATGCTTCTGGTGTGCGCGGTAAAAGAAGTCTACGGGGCAAAAGCGGATGTCAAGATCAAGCATTCTTTGGGGAAATCCATTTACTGCGAATTCAAAGACGGGCATATACCGCTCCAGAAAGAGCTGGATATCCTCTCAGAAAGAATGCGGGATATTGTCAGAGAAGGAAGGGACATTACCAAAATCATAGTGGGGAAAAGCAGAGCCATTGCTTTTCTCCGGATGAAGGGGCTGCAGGAGGATGCCGAGCTCCTTTCCCAGCTCGATATTGATCATCTGGATGTGGATCAGTGCGGAAAGGTCATTGATTACTTCTTCGGGCCGATGCTTCCGGATATGAGCTTTGTCAGGCAATTCATCCTTCGTTCCTATGCGCCCGGATTCCTGCTGAGGATTCCGCAGCCTGGAGAGGAGGAATTGAAATTCGGCGAGGAAGACCCGTTGTTTGCACGCGTCTTTCTGGAATCCCAGAACTGGAGTGAATTAATTGGATGCCATAATCTGGCGGAACTTAATCATGCCATAGATACAGGCAAAATCTATGATTTTATTGCCATTGCTGAAGCGCTTCATGAAAAACGTCTGGCTGAACTGGCAGATACGATCTGCGAGCAGAAGCCCAATATACGGCTTGTGTGCATAGCAGGACCTTCTTCCTCCGGCAAGACGACGTTCATGAAACGGCTGATTGTCCACTTGAGAGTCAATGGCGT
>NZ_FR896392.1:0-4472 GCF_000435155.1 Dialister sp. CAG:357
CGGACCAAATGATCCGGGGCAGAGCCCTTTTTGTCGGGATGAATTTTGTCACATCCCCTTTTTTATTGCCTTCATAACCTTTACAAATTCGTAAAAAAATACTGGCGCCCGGATCTAGCGCCAGTATTTTTATTTAGTCTTCTGTAATTACTGCTATCTCACCATCTGCAAATGCCTGCGGATATCTGAATTCCTGATCCCCGCTGTCAAAAGCAACTGTCAGGCGGCCGCTGCCGATTTCAGAAATCTTTCCGTTTCCATAAAGAGGAGAATGGACAAGTGTTCCAATTCCAAGTTCGAAGTATACGGTATTTCCGTGTCTGGTTTCTTTGGGAGAACCCGTGCTTGGTGCCGCTTTCTCTTTCCTTGTTTCCCCTTCCGGCACTGTATACGTTCTTCCCTTGCCCTTGGGCAATGCATCTTTCTTCGCTTTCTTAGTGGAAGGAGAGGCAGAGTGCAGGAGCTTCTGCGGAAGTCCGGTCGGATACATAACGTGTTCGCCCGTGGCTTCATAGGTCACATAAGTGCCTCTTTCAGTAATACGGCTGGCCGTTCCCTTTCCCAAGACATCATCAATGACAACGAGACCGAGAAGCTGCTGATCCTTTTCTTCCTTCTTCACCGGAGCGGGCTTCATTTCGCTCGGATCGAATGAGAATATTTTCTTCTCAATCGGTTCGCCCTTCGCATTTGTTCTCTTCAGCGGAGGTCTGCCGCTCTTTTCGAATCTTCCTCCTCTTCTGTCCTTATCGGCAAATCTTCCTCCCGGCTTCCTGTCTTCAGGTTTTCTGCGGGGAATGACTTTTTCAAGATCGCCAAAGACTACGGTGATTCCATCCTCGGAAACCTTGCGTACAATGCCGACCCCAAGTTTTCTGTCTATGAATTCAACACCGGGTTCCAGTTTCCTGCGGAATTCCCTTTTTCCGTCCTTGAAGTCTTTACCGTGTCCTGCTCCCCTGCCGCCGGAGAATCCTGGTTTCCCATGGCCGCGCTTGGAAAAATCGCGCTTCCCGCGAGGGCCTTTCGATGTATAGGAATGTCCTTTGCGGTTATTGTTTTCGTCCATTTTCTAATCCCTTCTAGTCATATCTCTGTTCTTTAATTCTTCTGTCTAAATCCCGCTTTGCAGCTTTTGCCGCCATATCCTGCCGCTTGTCATACAGCTTTTTGCCTGTAGCAGTTCCGATCTCCACTTTGACCTTTCCATGCCTGAAGTACATTTTAAGCGGTATCAGTGTATATCCCTTTGTCTTAAGCTGCATTTCAATTTTCATGATTTCTTTTTTATGCAGAAGCAGCTTCCTGGTTCTAAGCGGATCATGGTTGAATATATTTCCCTGTTCATACGGACTGATATGCGCATTCCATAAATATACTTCATCATTCTGGATTCTCGCAAAGCTGTCCCTCAGGTTTACTTTTCCGGCCCGGATCGATTTTACTTCTGTCCCAGTCAACGCGATCCCGCATTCATAAGTATCATGAATGAAATAATTATGATACGCCTGCCGATTACTCACAATAGGCGGTGCATTCTTGCTTCCGTCCATACTCGCCTCCTGGATATTTTATCTGGTAATCCTTATCAGATTACCTTCTTCCTTTTGATTTCTTGTTTTTCTTTCCCTTTTTGGAATGTGATTTCGAGGATGATCTGACTTTTTTCTCAAGGTTCAGCGGTGAATGGATTTCTCCCATGAAGAAGTCGACTTCTTTTCTTTCCTTGTCCGCTTTTACCAGCGTTACCCTGACGGGCATGCCCATGGAATATGTCTTTCCGGAGAAACGGCCTTTGAGCGTCATGCTGTCTTCCTGATAGACGTATTCATCATCTTCCATGGTATCGATATGGATCAGACCTTCAACACCATTATCAAGTCCAACAAATATACCGAAACGTGTGATGCCTGTAATATGGGCATCAAATGGTTCCCCTACGAAAGGAATCATATATTCTGTCATCTTCAGATCATCGACATCTCTTTCAGTCTGTGTTGCATTCTGCTCTGTTTCAGAACAGTGGTCGCAGGCTCTTACCAGGAAATCTGTCTGCGCTTTGAGCTGATTCTTCTTGAGCTGCTCGCTCAGTGCCTGGCGGATCAGCCTGTGAACCATGAGGTCAGGATATCTGCGGATCGGCGAAGTGAAATGGGTATAGCACTTGCTTGCGATACCGAAATGGCCGGCATTTTCCGTCTTGTAGCATGCCTGCGGCAGTGAGCGGAGTGTCATTACCTGTACGACAGGTTCAATATCTTCGCCTTCTACACTTTCAAGAAGCTTCTGTATATCCTTTGGCGTGGGATCTTCCGGAATATGAATGGGAAGTCCCATAATGGATACCAGCCGCTTCAGTGCATTGAGTTTTTCTTCATCCGGATGGTCATGGACTCTGTATACTGATGTGTTTCCTGTCTTTTCAAGGAAACGTGCAACAGCTTCGTTGGCCGCAATCATAGCGTCTTCAATCATCATCTCGGCAGCGCCTCTGATGCGTTTTTCGATACGCAGGGGCGTTCCGTCAAGATCGAGGACTACCTTGTATTCAGGGAAATCGAAATTCAATGCGCCGCGCTCGGATCTGTTTTTGCGCAGGCAGTCAGCGCAGGCTTTAAGATCCTTCAGCATCGGGAGGAACGGTTTCAGATCATCCGGTTCAATTCCTTCCTCGAATGCTTTGTTTATTTCAGGATAATTGCAGCGGCGTGCCACGCGGACCATGGATGGCGTGATTTTCTCTGTGTGAACATTTCCGTTCTGATCCACATCCATGACACAGGACATCGCATAGCGGTCTTCGTCATGATTCAGACTGCAAAGATCATTGGACAGCTGGAACGGGAGCATAGGAATTACGCGGTCTGCCAGGTACACACTGTTTCCGCGTCTGTAAGCTTCCTCATCAAGGAGCATTCCCTTTTTCACGTACCGGGATACGTCGGCAATATGAACGCCCAGTTCAAAATGACCGTTTTCCTTGCGGATACAGTATACCGCATCATCAAGGTCCTTGGAATCTGGTCCGTCGATGGTAACGATAGGAAGATCCCTGAAATCCGCTACGCCATTTTCCGGAACGACTTCACGCGGCAGCGCATCGGCTTCCTTCATGAGTTCATCGGAGAATACATGCGGCAGCCTGTGCTGGGCAATGATGATATCGATATCAAGGCCCTTGTCCCCTTCATAACCGATAACTTCCGTGACATGGCCCTTTGCATCCGTCCATTTCCCCGGCCATTCCGTTACTTCAACGATGACCCTTGCGCCAGTTGTTGCTTCCATTTCCTGGCCTTCAGGAATTTCAATGACCATATCGACCTTTTCATCGATCGGCACAGCCTCTCCGCCGTCTTTCAGCATTTCATACGTGCATACAAACGTATCATTTGCTCTTTCAATGACACGGGTAATGCGGCCTTCCGTATTATGCCTTCCGGTCTCGCCCTTGATTGTCTTCACTTCGACTTTGTCATTATTAACAGCGTTCAGATGATTATCTTCCCCGATATATACGTCTTCATGGTCATCATCTGTAATGAGAAAACCAAAACGCGGACTGTATGCCTTATAAATCCCCTCAAGCGTTACGCCTGGCTTATAAACTAGTTTCTCTGTCTTTTCCATTCTTCTCTCCAATTATCCAAACCGCACTTTATACTTCGCTTATCCGTTATCCAGGCCGGAATATTTCCCTGTGAATAAAAAGAAGGCCTGCAGTTTATGCAAGCCTCCTTTCATCAATCAGAAAGTATTCATATATCTCCCAAGTACGAGGCAGAGCACCGCAAAGATAATGCCAAATACCACAGTAAACTTAGAGAGAACTGCATCCTTGCCCCTGGTCTTGCCGCCTGCTACTGCTTCAGCACCGCCGCCGATAGCTGAACCCATGCCCGGCTGTTTGGATTCCTGGGCAACAACAACGACAATCAATAAAATAGATACCAATAATGTAGTTCCGATCAAAAAGTACTTCACTGTAAATCCTCCTCTATATCCGCTTTTTCAATACCTAAAAGCAGACACGGCCCTTCTTAAGATAATAAACCTAACATTAACCTTTATTTTATACTACTCTTGCATGCGGGTCAATACCAACACTATAATCCCGGTTAAAAATACAATGTATTGTTTCACATGGTGCATGATCATAGCCGGAAGCACTGCCGTCTATTTTTTGCCTCTGAGTTTATCAAGTTTTTCCTGAACGGATGGAGGAAGTGAATGTCCTATTTCGCTTCTGCGGTTTGTCTGATTATTCTTTTTGATGAATGTATGCTGATCCTTCTTGTCATGCTTCAAGGACCACATCAGATCATCAACAGCCACGCGGTAGGATCCGTTTCCCAGGACCTGGCTTTGTTCAGGCCCGTCAGAGGTGACAACGTAGATGGACCTGTACTCATTCCGCCTGATATACGATTCCTTTTCTATGGCGGATTGTATAATTAAGTTGAACACTTAAA
>NZ_FR896393.1:0-9349 GCF_000435155.1 Dialister sp. CAG:357
AGGTTAGAGGTTACACAAGATTCTTGACACACTCTATTTATAAGAAGAGATAGAAGAAAAAGTTATATATGGTAATATAATGTAATAATATATAAAACCAATATGTAAAACGACAGGGAAATTTCCCGGTGAGTTTCAGAAGATTTCCCGCTCCATTTTCGTGGCTTTTGCGGCCTTAAAAAGAAATTTCAAAAAAGATGAGGATGTAAAGTTATTTTGCTTGACATGGCACTCTCCTCCCTGTATAATGATGAACGTTATGGTGATGCTATGTCTTTAGAAAATGTAGTTCAGAACGGCGAGCTCCTTGATTGTTACGGCGAGCTCCTGACGCCAAGGCAGCGTGAATGCCTGGACTTGTATTACAATGAGAATCTCACGTTGGCTGAGATTGCGGAATATTTTCATATTTCCCGCCAGGCGGTGCATGATGCCATGCGCCATGGCGAGGAGCAGCTCCGGACGTATGAGTCCGCCCTTCATCTGGCGGAGGCAAGGATCCGGAGACAGAAAGCGGCCGAATCGCTGGAGGGTATGATCCCTGAAGCGAAGAAGAGCGAAGCGGAACCGCTGCTGCGGATTTTGACGGAATGAAGGTGACCAGATGCCATTTGAAGGTTTAGGAGATAAGCTGCAGTTGGCTTTTAAGGATCTCCGCGGGAAGGGCAAACTTTCCGAGAGTGATATCGACGCGGCGCTCCGCGAAGTCAGAAGGGCTCTTCTGGAAGCGGACGTCAATTTCAAGGTAGCGAAGGATTTCATTGCTCATGTGCGTGAAAAAGCGATGGGCGAGGAGGTCTTCGGCAGCCTGAAGCCAGACCAGACGGTTATCAAAATCGTCAGGGATGAGCTGACAGAGCTTCTGGGCGGGACCCAGAGCAAGATCACGCTCTCCTCTACGGGCATGACGGTGATCATGCTTGTCGGGCTGCAGGGCGCCGGCAAGACGACGACCGCCGGCAAGCTTGCGCTGATGTTCAAGAAGAAGGGACATCGTCCGATGCTGGCAGCCTGCGACGTATATCGTCCGGCAGCTATTAAACAGCTCGAAGTCCTTGGTGAACAGACGGATGTGCCGGTTTACCGCATGCCTCCGAATGTGGATCCTGTCCACATCGCAAGGTACGCTGTCGACACGGCTAAGTCATACAACCGCGATATCGTCATTCTCGATACCGCAGGGCGCTTAACGATCGATGAAAAGCTGATGGCCGAGCTGAGAAATATCAAGGCTGAGGTTCATCCGCAGGAGATCCTTCTGGTGCTCGACTCCATGACTGGTCAGGACGCTGTCAATACGGCAAAGGCTTTCGATGAGAGCCTGGGCATTGACGGGACCATCCTGACGAAGATGGATGGCGATGCCAGAGGCGGCGCTGCTCTTTCCATTAAGAGCGTAACGGGCAAACCGATCAAGATGATCGGCGTATCCGAAAAGCTCGACGGCGGGCTGGAAGATTTCCATCCGGACCGTATGGCAGGACGTATCCTCGATCTGGGCGATCTCGAGACTTTGATCGAAACCGCACAGAGAAATATGGATCAGGATTCGCTGAAGGATGCAGCAGGAAAGATCAGGAAGGGTGAGTTCACTCTCGATGATTTCCTGAAGCAGCTCAAGCAGATCAGAAAGCTCGGCTCTTTCCAGAGCATTCTGGGCATGATCCCGGGGATGGGCAAGTTCAAGGATCAGCTGAAGGATGTCGATCTTGACGGCAAGGAAGTCAAGCACATCGAAGCTATCATCCTTTCCATGACACCGGAGGAAAGAGCGAATGTCAAGATTCTGAACGGCAGCCGCAGAAAGCGTATCGCTGACGGCGCTGGCGTGAAGATCCAGGACGTCAACCGTATGATGAAGCAATTCCAGGAAATGCAGAAAACCATGAAGAAAATGAAGAATAAGAAGATAAATCCATCCAAGATGGGCGGCCTCGGTGGTCCCCCCGGGATGTTCCATAAATAATCGAGATCATTTCAAGGAGGTGAAATTATGTTAAAAATTCGTTTGACCCGTATGGGCGCTAAGAAGAATCCTTTCTACCGCATCATCGTCATCGACTCCAAGGAAGCTAGGAACGGCGCTCCGACCGATACCATCGGCTGGTACGATCCGGCTAAACTCGACGCTCCGGTAAAGATTGATGAAGAAAAGACTCTGTCCTGGCTTGGTAAAGGCGCTCAGCCGACCGACACTGTTCGTTCCATTCTGAGAAAGAACGGCATCCTCGCTAAGTTTGCTGAAGCAAAGAAATAAGGGGGACGCACCATGAAAGAATTAGTGGAAACACTCGTCAAGGCTCTTGTAAAGAACCCTGACGCCGTCTCTGTCACCGTAGTCGAAAAGGGCAGCCTGGAAATTTATCAGGTCCATGTTGCCCCGGAAGACATGGGCAAGGTCATCGGCAGAAAAGGACGCATTGCCAATGCGATCCGTACCGTTGTCAAGGCAGGTGCTTTGCGTGAAAACCGCAGAGTGGCTGTCGATATTATCTAAGAGGTGTCGCAATGGATGAAATGCAGATTCTTGTCCCTGTAGCCGTTAAGTCAAAGCTGACTGAACAGCTGAAGGCAACGCTCCTCGCTGAGATCGAACAGAATCTCAAGCGTGTAGACCATGATATGTCCCAGCTGGATTTCGAAGCTAATGGAAAACTGGCAGAACAGGCAAAGATTAACGTACAGGCCGTAGCACCCCTTCGTGCTCAGTACGAGGCTCAGAAGGTCCAGATGCAGCAGATGAAGGATAAATTCCTTGCTGATAAGGATCATCTCGAAAGACTCACCATCGGCGCAGAACTCAACCGTGCTCCGATGAACCGTCTGGTTACCATTCATATCGGTGACGACATGAATGAACTGCTCGGCGGTGAAATCCTGGTTGAAGACGGAAAGATCGTTGAATTCCGCAACTGATATGAAACCCGATGAACTGATAGTTGTCGGCCGAATCGTAGCCCCGCATGGTGTGCGGGGTGATTTGCGTATTCTTCCCGATACGGACCGGCCGGAAATCTTCAAGACGCTCAAGCGTCTCAAAATCGGCGGGAAGTTTTATAAGCTGCTTTCGGGACGTCCGCATAAGAATGTATACATTCTTCATGTGGAAGGTGTGGACGACAGGAATATGGCCGAAACGCTGATCGACAAGATCGTCGAAGTGCCGTTTTCTGAACTGCCGGAAAGACCGGAGGGCACGTACTACTATTTCCAGCTCGTAGGGCTTGAAGTAGTGGATGAAGCGGGCTCTCACGTCGGAAAGCTCAAGGAAATCCTCGAGACCGGAGCTAACAACGTCTATGGCGTTGAAACACCGGACGGCAAGGAAATCTATCTTCCGGCCATCCCTTCATGCATCCTTAAAGTCGACCTCGACGAAGGACGCATGACAGTGGCTATGCCGGAATGGGAATAAGCGGACTCCCCCTCTCTGGGGAAGACGCTGTCTTCCCGAAATAGAGGGCGAGAATGAAAATAGATATATTATCCTTATTTCCCGAGTTCGTTCAGGCGTTCTTCGACCAAAGTATCATCAAGAGAGCGCTGGATGCGGGACGTATGGAGATGGCGGTCACGAATCCCCGTGACTATACCATGTACCGCCACCGTCAGGTGGACGATACGATCTACGGAGGCGGGGCGGGCATGCTCATGATGTGCCAGCCCATTTTTGACGCAGTGCATCATGTGCTTCCTGAGAAAGGCCCCCGCGACCGGGTGATTTTCCTGTCACCTGCGGGAAAGACTTTCAATCAGGAAAAAGCCAAGGAACTATACCGTGATTATGATCATCTGGTGCTCATCTGCGGGCACTATGAAGGCGTGGATCACAGGGTCGAGGAGTATCTGGCAGACGAACTGATTTCGATCGGAGATTACGTTCTGACCGGCGGAGAGCTGGGTGCCATGGTCATCAGCGACGCAGTGGCCCGCATGATACCGGGAGTCCTTGGAGATGCGGGAAGCGCAGCAACCGATTCGTTCTATGAACCGATTCTGGAATATCCGCAGTATACGAAACCGGCTGACTACAACGGCTGGAAGGTCCCTGAAGTGCTCCTTTCCGGGCATCACGCAAATATTGCGCGATGGAGGAGGAAAGAGGCGCTTCGCCGCACCCTCGAATGCCGTCCGGATCTTTTAAGCGGGCTCAAGATGACCGCGGAAGATAAGAAGCTGCTGGCGGAGATCAAACGCGAGAAGGAGGATCAGTGATGGCACCTGTATATATAGGACTGATACACTATCCGATTTATAACAAACATATGGAAGTAGTCACTACGGCTCTTACCAACTATGACCTTCATGATATTGCCAGAACGGCCAAGACGTATGACGTGAAACGCTATTTCATCGTGCATCCGGTGGAAGCACAGCGTGAAATGGCAAACCGCATCATGAACCACTGGAAGACCGGCGGCGGTGTGAAGTACAATGTGAACAGGAAAGAAGCTTTCGAAGAGACGGAACTGGTTCCCACCCTCGAAGAAGCGATTTCCCGCATCGAAAGCGAGACAGGCAAAAAGCCTGCCATCGTCACCACCGATGCCCGTGTGTATCCGAATACGGTCTCCTACTGTGAAATGCGCAGGAAAATCCACGAAGAAGATACACCGATTTTCATCCTTTTCGGGACAGGCTTCGGCATGACCAAGGAAATGATGAAGCAGTTCGATTACATTGTGGAACCAATTTACGGGGCAGGCACGTACAATCATCTGTGCGTACGCAGCGCCGTAGCCATCATCCTCGACCGCCTTCTGGGCGAACCCTGGTGGAATAAAAAGGAGGAATAATTTTATGTCCGGACATTCTAAGTGGGAAAACATTAAGCGCAAGAAAGGCAAAACAGACGCCATCCGCGCAAGAATCACCACTAAAATTTCCAAGGAAATTACAATCGCAGCCCGCATGGGCGGCGGTGATCCAGTCGGTAACATGCGTCTGAAACTGGCTTTGACAAAAGCTAAGCAGAACAATGTACCGAAGGAAAACATTCAGCGCGCTATCGATAAGGGCGTTGGCGCTGCCAGCGGCGCAGGCTTCGATGAAGTAACCTATGAAGGTTACGGACCCGGAGGCGCTGCTGTCATCGTCGAATGCAACACCGATAACCGCAATCGCGCTGCAGCTGATATCCGTCACGCATTCACCCATCATGGCGGTTCCGTAGGAACCCCGGGCTGCGTATCCTGGATGTTCAAGAAGAAAGGCACCATCTTCGTCAGCAAAGAAGCTGCTGATGAAGACACCGTCATGATGGTAGCACTCGATGCAGGCGCTGAAGACGTAGCAGTCAATGAAGACTCTTACGAAATCACAACCGCTCCGGAAGACTTCCTGACCGTATCCGATGCTCTTGAAAAAGAAGGCATTGCGGCAGAAGCATCCGAAGTCGCTATGGTTCCGGACAACTACGTCAAGCTGGAAGGCGATGCAGCCCAGACAATGGCCCGCCTCACCGGCGAACTGGAAGAACTCGATGATGTACAGGAAGTGTACACCAACGCAGAACTTCCGGAAGACATGGAATAATCCGCAAAGAAAGAACCGTGAAAATGATCCGTCATTTTCACGTTCTTTTTTTTATGCCGGGATTCCCAAATCGAACCGGCCGCCCGCAGCAGCCTGGCAAAGAGAAGCTGTTTCAAATCTTCCTCCCTCTATTTTGAAAATTTTCAAAATATTTTTGATGTAACTATTGACGTTACAGCTAAATGGTGGTATATTTAATGTAACAAATATAGTTACATCAAATATTTCAAACATTCAAGGAGAAACTCAAAATGAAATTAGCAGTTGTTGCAGCAAATGGTAAAAGCGGTCGTCTTATTGTGAAGGAAGCTGTCGCACGCGGACTTGACGTTACCGCAGTCGTACGCGGAGAGAACAAGACAGAAGCTCTGCATACTTTGAAGAAGGATATCATGGATCTCACAAAAGAAGATCTGGCAGGTTTTGATGTCGTCATCGATGCTTTCGGCATCTGGGATCCGAATAAGATGGATCAGCACAGCGCGACGCTCGGCCATCTTTCTGATATCCTTTCCGGCAGCAAGACAAGACTTCTGGTCGTCGGCGGGGCAGGCAGTCTCTATGTCGATAAAGATCACAAGACCATGATTTCCGATCTCCCGGATTTCTCAGAAGCGTATCTTCCAACTGCAGTCGGCATGAAGAATTCTCTCAATGCTTTGAGAAAACGTGACGATGTCAGATGGACATATGTCAGCCCGGCTGCTGAATTCATCGCTGACGGAGAAAGAACGGGGAAATACATCCTTGCCGGCGAAGAATTCACCACCAACGAAAAGGGCGAAAGCAAGATCTCCTATGCAGACTATACGCTCGCCATGGTCGATGAAGCTGTCAGCGGCAGCCACATCCATCAGAGGATCAGCGTACTTGGAAAGTAAGACAGTAAAATAAGGAAATAAGGATGGCTGAACAAGGCCATCTTTATTTTTTAAAATCAGTATCTAAAAATAAAAATGCATTTCGACAGATATAAAAATATTCTAAGGCAGGATCGTTGACTCGGAAATAGGGCGGTGCTATGATAAATGTAACAAGAGATGTTACAGCATCAGAAGGGGAAGGCTCCTGCTTCGTCTCTCTGGCACCTTTTCTATTTCCGGCTGGTTTCCAGTCTTTAGAATCATTTCTTATGTATTCATTGATCAAGAAAAGGAGAACATCATGAAAATCACAATTTTTGGCAAAGGCAACATGGGCAAGGCAATCGGAGACAATTTCGATGCATGCGGCAATGAAGTAGAGTATGCAGGCCGCGAGTTTATCGGTGAACTGGGCGATATCATCGTTCTGGCTGTTCCATACACGGCAGTGGACGGGATTCTCAGAAAATGGGGTCCGAAGATGAAGGATAAGGTACTCATCGACATCACCAATCCGGTTGATTTTGAAACAATGGATCATATGCTCGTTCCGGACGGCACTTCCGCTGCTGAACTGATCCAGGAAAAAGCACCGGGCGCATTTGTCGTCAAAGCATTCAACACGAATTTCGCTAATACACTGGCTACCGGCAAGGTAGGCTTCCATGAACAGACTGTCGTTCTCATGGCTTCCGATTTCCTGAATGCAAAGGATAAGGTCGCAGAGGCTTTGACTGGCTGCCGTCTGAAACTGATGGATGCCGGCAAGCTTCGCCGCGCAAGAGAAATGGAAGCTATGGGTTTCCTGCAGATTTCCCTGGCTTCTGCCGGAAAACTGTTATGGACCAGAGGCTTTGCCATCATCGACTGATCAGGGGATTGATATCATCCACGGGACAGTGTACACTAGCAGGACATGGAGGAGGTAACTGAACATGCAGATATCCAGCCGCTTCACCATTGCTGTCCATATGCTGTGCTATATCGCACTGTTTCAGGATAAGGAGAAAGTGACCAGTGACATCATGGCAGGAAGCATTAATGCGAATCCGGTCGTGGTGAGAAGGCTGCTTTCGCAGCTCAAACAGCGCGGGATGGTCACAGTCAACCGCGGCAGCGGCGGAGCTTTTCTGGCAATGAAGCCGGAAGACATTGATTTTCTTCAGATTTACAGGACGGTGGAAACAGTGAAAAAGGAAGGTATCTTCCATTTCCACGAAAACCCGAATCCCAACTGTCCGGTGGGACGGGGGATCCATCAGGCGCTCGACTCGAAACTGATGCGTGTCCAGGAAGCTATGGCGCGCGAAATGAAGTCGATCACGCTTGCTGATGTGCTGAAGGATTTTCCAATCGAAAAATAAAAGAAAAAGAGTTGTTCATGCAATTGCATGGGCAGCTCTTTTTTGCATTTAGGACACAAATATCGCACTATTTTCGCATTTGATCAATAAGATTGTCATTTTCTTTACAAAATCGGGTTGTTAAATGATAAAAACTCATTTATAAAGCGGAGTTTATATTTTTTTAGAAAGTATATATAAGAATCACGAATTATGTTGTATACTATTCTTGTGGCAGACACTTTATATGACGGATTTATGAAATAAGAATACACATAAAACCGCTGACTGCCCGAATTCAGGAAACTGTAATAGAGTGGGAGGAGATTCAATATGTTTCGTTTTACATTACCGAGAGATATCTATGTAGGCCATGGCGCTATTGAACAGCTGTCCGTTTTAGAAGGACATAAAAAAGCTTTCATCTGCACCGGTGGTCATTCCATGCGCCGTGGTGGTTTCCTGCAGAAGACTGAGGAAGCACTGCACAAGGCTGGCATTGAAACATACACCATGGAAGGTATCGATCCAGATCCGTCCATTGAAAAAGTAAGAGAAGGCGCTAAGGCCATGGAAGAATTCGGCCCGGACGTTATCATTGCTATCGGCGGTGGTTCCCCAATCGACGCTGCTAAAGCTATGTGGGTTTTCTATGAATACCCGGAATTGACATTCGAAGAAGTACAGAAACCATTCTCCCTGCCAACTCTCCGTCAGAAAGCTATTTTCGTTGCTATTCCGTCCACATCCGGCACCGCATCTGAAGTCACTTCCTTCTCTGTTATCACGGACTACTCCACCGGCATCAAATATCCGCTGGCTGACTTCAACCTGACACCAGATCTTGCTATCCTCGACCTGGACCTGCCGCAGACAATGCCGAAGAAGCTCTGCGCTCATACTGGCATGGACGCTCTGACACATGCAACTGAAGCATATGTATCCAAATTTGCCAACGGCTTCACCGATCCGCTTGCTAAGCAGGCTGTATCCGATATTTTTGACAGCATCATCGATTCCTACAATGAAGATACCGATGCACGCGACAAGATGCACATCGCACAGTGCATGGCTGGTATGGCTTTCTCCAACGGCCTCCTCGGCATCACGCACTCCCTGGCACATAAGATCGGCGCCGTATTCCATATTCCGCATGGCTGCGCAAACGCAATCCTGATGCCGTATGTCATCCAGTTCAACAAGAAGGCATGCCTTGCCCGTTATGCTGACCTTGCACGTGTAGCAGGACTTCCGGGACACACAGACGCTCAGCTCGTTCAGTCCTATGAAGAAGCTATCCGCTGCCTGAACCGCAAGATGAATATTCCGCTGAATATCCATGACTATGGTGTTCCGGAAGAACTGTATCTGGAAAAGAAAGAAGCCATCGCTCACAACGCAGTCCTCGATGCATGCACACCAGAAAACCCGAGAGAAGTCGACGACGCTCTCATGGGCTGCATCCTCGAATGCGCTTACTATGGCAAACCGGTCAACTTCTAATCCCATTCGATGGAATAATGAACATAAAGGGGCTGTGACAAAATCCAACAAAATGCTGTTTTTGCTTTTCTTCGAACGAAGTTCGGTTTAAGGGTGTTAACCTTG
>NZ_FR896394.1:0-3519 GCF_000435155.1 Dialister sp. CAG:357
ATTTTTATCCCACAAAAAAGCGTGAAGAACCTAATTTAAAGTATCTGAATGTTTTATAATCAAATTCAGCTGTTGTTGGAGCCTTTAATACCTTTTTGACCATTTCTTTGGCTTGTCTTTCCATTTGATTTTCTTCACTAACACTTAATACATAATCGCTAGGTTGATGTACGGCTTGTCCATCTTTATACATAATGATTTCTTTTAATTTAATAGTTTCGACTTTATTATCTTTGTCTAAAAATAAATGTGTATAACCACCTTTCGCAGTAACATTTAAAGAATACATGCCTTTTTCATCTTTAGTTGCATCTGTTACTGATTCAACACCAATAGAATTCAATGCTGCTTCAATATTTTTTGCATCGTCAACAGAAATCCCAAACTTTTTACAGAAAACAATTTTAGAAGCATATTCTTTATCTGCTCTACTCATTTCAGATATTCCACTTTGTTGCGATAACATCGCATCATCTGGTGTAGCTTTAACCATTAGAAACAGAGACACAAAACACATCGCCAGGTAAAATAAACAAATTTGTTTTCTTTTCAACTCTGGTCTTTTTCCAATGTTCCCCATTTAGGTTTTATGATAGATATTAAAAGCATTATCACACAGAAGAGAAAGAGTAAGAAAGCTAGGATAATCATTATTTTCAACCCCTTAAAAGATAAACAAAATATCATTTCTATACATTTTTAGATATAAGATAAATTTTTTAAAATTGCAAATCGAAATTAAACACTTTCTAAATCCGCCAGTTTATACACTTCTTCAATAAATGCCTCTTAAAATTCGCCAATATGAATTTTAAGAGGCATTTAATATAATACAATGATATTAATTATATAAGTTTTTTTCTTTCCACTTCCCCTCACCATCAAAAAATCCCGCTCTTTTTTCAAAAAGCGGGAAAATTTTTTTATTTTCTCCGGATTTTTCCTATACCTTTTTTCGATTATCTATATAGGACTACTGGAAGCGGGAGGCTTCGGCTTTGGCGAGCTGGTCGCAGAGTTCGTTGTACTGTGCGCCGGCGTGGCCTTTTGTCCATTCGAAGGAAAGGGCGTGGGAGGTGAGGAAGGCGTCTATTCCTTTCCAGAGGTCCTGGTTCAGGACGGGGGTGCCTTTGGTTGTGATCCAGCCGTTTCTTTTCCAGTTGTTCAGCCATCTCTGGGTGATGGCTCTCTGGAGGTACTTGCTGTCGGTGCAGAAGGTGATTTGTCTTCTCTTGCCGTCCTGGCTGATCCATTTGAGGGCTTCGTAGGCAGCGCGGAGTTCCATTCTGTTGTTGGTGGTGCCTGGTTCGCCGCCGGTCAGGTGGAGGAAGGCTTCTCCTTCTTCTGTGAGGAATACGGCAGCGAAGCCTCCGGGGCCGTCCGGGTTGGAGAGGCAGGAGCCGTCGGTGTAGATGGTGAGGGTATCAGGGACTCTGAAGCCGGCTTTCAAGGCTGGTCCGAGTTTCTTGGCTTTGGCCGGGAATGTCTTTTCTGCTTCTGCGATGTCCTTGGCTCCTTTTGCCGAGGATTTCGCCGCAGCGGGTGCTCCGGCAGAAGCAGCCGTGCCGGCGGGTTTTACGATTTTCGGTGCTTCTTTGACGGGTTTTCCGTACCATGCTTCGGCATCTTCCTTGGTGACGAAGCTTTTGTAAACGGCGCCGTTGAAGCCCTGGACTTCTTTCTTGCAGTCGTCCCAGGTGTAGTAGACGCCGGGGTTCCTGCCGCGTTTGACGACGTAGTATTTCTTTTTCTGTCTTGTATTGCCCAAGGCTATTTTCACGCTTCTTTCTTCTGCTTTTTTATCGAGCTTCAGGGTCCCGTCTTCGATCATTTTCCAGAAGCAGTAGATGGTCGCTTTCGTGTCGGCGAGGCTGTCGTGCCAGCCTTCTCCGTCGTAGCCGTAGTGTTTGGCGCACGTGATGAGTTTCTGCCAGCGGATGTTTCCTGTGAAGGGATCGCGTTCGCCGTATTTTTCGGAGAAGGGGGGCATGATGTCGATGTAGATGGTTTTCTTTGGATCGGGCAGGGTAAGGCCGCTCTGGAGGAGCATCTGCACGTCGAAGGGAAGGTTGTATCCGACGATGGTCTCTGCATTGCCGAGCATTTCCTGGATTTCTTCCTTATGGTCGAGGATGAAGGGACATTTGCTGACCATGGCAGGGGAGATGTGGTTCACTTTCTCGGCTTCGGGCCATGACGAGTTTTTCTTCGGACGGAAATATTGATTCATCCGCACAGCGCCTTCGCCGTCAATGACGGAGAGCTGCAGGATCTCGGCATTGGGGCCGACTCCGGTGGTTTCCGTGTCCAGTGCGAGTATTCTGTCTTTATCCATTTTTTCCTCCTTGCTTGCGGAGTTATTCTCTCCACTCCGCTTCCTTCCTGTAAGCGCCGCCGTCAGCGGGTACTTCAAGGTTTTTGTCATGACGGAGGCGGCGGTTCAGGATGGTCCTGATTTTCTTTCCGTTCTTTTTCTTGTCTTCCGGGAGTTCTTCTTCCCATTTTTTCCCGATTTTTTCTTTTTCGTACATCTTGCGAGCGTACTGGCTCAGCCTGTCTTCCCGGGTGACTTTCTGTGGACGTTTCATGACTTCTTTCCTTTCGCTGACTTATCTCCCGCAGCAGTTTGTGACTCGGAGGGGAGGCATTCACTGCCAGTATAACAGCTTTCTTACTGCTTTGTAAATTTATACCTTAATAAGTAGGGAAATCGCTTGCAGCAGCGGGATTTTTCGGACTTTTGCGACTAAATGTTCGCCTTAGGAGGCACAATTTATGGTACTGTCATATTCTTTTTTCTCTATATCTTGTGAATGTACAAGGGAGCCGATAGATGATAGAATAAAGTTATTCACAAGGTTAATCACTTTTGCACAGAGTTGTTTAAGTGCATTTTCCTTCGATAATATCGAATTGATCGGACTTTTATTTCTTGATTTATTCACCAGAATTCACATTTTTTTCACAAGGTTAATCACAACTGTCAACATATGAGGTTTTTATATGGATCTATTTTCACTCTGGGAGGATTTAGTTACTTATATTAAGTCGAATGATTCCGAGTATTCAGAAATGTTTGAACTTCACTTGTACCCTGTCTCACTTTCAGGCTCGGTACTGACGATTTCCACGGACCACACACTGCCGAAGTACCAGGTCGCATGGCTGGCCAATGTGTATTCCAGAAAACTGGAGAGTTACATTCTTAAAACGAAGAATCAGCAGATCACAATACAAGTAGATAACTACCGTCCTCCAAAAATAACGCCGAATGACGGCCCGGGTCCCGTTTCCGCCCATGCTCCTGCCAAGGATATGGAAAGGGAAAAGGCCCGCAATGTTGTCCCGCCTGCTCCTTCTCCGGCACCGTTCCCCGAAGGGGGCATCCCTTCGCCATTTCCGGAAGGGAATGAGCCTGCTCCCGTGATGGAAAGCAAGGCAGCCGATCCGTTCCCGGAAGAAGCAGCGCCTCCGGATTTCACAAATCTGAAGCCGAAGTCGGCCGACGAGGTCGCTCTT
>NZ_FR896394.1:3556-7796 GCF_000435155.1 Dialister sp. CAG:357
TCCGAGCATCCAGGATGTCGCTCAGGGCTCCCTTTTCGAAGAACCGAAGAAGCCGGAAGCGAAAAAAGCGAAGGTTTTCCAGTCAAATCCCATCAATGAGGAGTACACGTTCGAGACATTCGTCCACGGCGGGTGCAATGACGTAGCGTATTCGGCGGCCCTGGCCGTCGCACAGGCTGCGGTCAATCCAAAGCTGACGGATACAAATATGAATCCGCTCTTCATTTACGGCCCATCCGGCCTTGGCAAGACGCATCTTCTGCATGCGATCTGCAATTACATCCATGAATACAAGCCGGAGCTTTCCGTTCTTTTCGTGTCCAGTGAAACGTTCACGAATGAGCTGATCGATGCCATCCAGCGCCATGCGACGAATGACTTCCGCCAGAAGTACAGAAATCCGGACTTCCTTCTGATCGACGATGTCCAGTTCTTCGGCTCGAGGGACTCGACGAAGATGGAAATCTTCAACACGTTCAATGAACTCTTCGACAAGAAGAAGAACATCATCATGACGAGCGACCGTACGCCATCGGATATTGAAAAGCTCGAAGACCGCCTGCAGAGCCGTTTCTCGAGCGGCCTTGTCGCTCCGATTTCCCCGCCTGACTATGAAATCTGCAGCATCATCCTGAAGAACCGCGCTGAAAAGCAGGGTATCAATCTGCCGGATGAAGTCGTCGATTACATTGCAAGCCACATCAATACGAATGTCCGTGAGCTGGAAGGCGCTTTCAACAGCCTGGTCATGATAGCCCGCATCAAAGAGAAGCCGATCACACTGCCTTTTGCCATGGAAGCACTGAAAGACAAGATCCCGCTCGACGGCGGCAATACGCTGACGGTCGATATCATCATCGACAAAGTCTGCGACCGCTACGGCGTGACGAAGGAACAGGTCCTCAGCAATGCGCGTCCGAAAAAATATGTCGTTCCAAGACAGATTGCCATGTACCTGGCCAGAAACCTGATCCCGGGCATTTCTTTCCCGGCACTCCGTGACAAGTTCAAAAGAAAGGATCACACGACAGTCGTCTATGCCTGCGAACGCGTGGAAAAGGAAATCAAACGCGATCAGAGCACGAAGGCCGTCATCGATGAACTTACCAAGCAGCTGAAAAGGTAAGAGCTGCCTCTATATAAAGTATTGTGAAGAAACACGGCCCGCAGAGGGTAAAAAACAGTGCATAAACTGTGGATAAATCCAGACCCCCGGAAATCTGTGAAATGTGTGAAGAAGAAAAAAAGTTATTCACCGGGTTTTCACAAAGGCTCAAAATCGATAAAATCTAGATAGTCACAAAGTTATTCACTTATTCACAGCGTACTACTACGCCTGCTACTACTCTCTTATATTATTAGTCATATTTATTAAGGAGCTGCCATGAAGGTCACATTCAACAAAAACGAGCTGACGAGCGCCCTCGACCGAGTCCAGCGCGCAGCACAGACAAAAATCAATTCCAACACCAACAATGGCTTTTTCATTTCTGCTGCCAATGGCATTGTCGAATTCCAGGCAAACGATTACACGATCGGCATAAAAACGACCTGCAGCGCAGACATTTTTGAAGACGGCGTTGCAGTCATTGCTGCGCCCCAGCTGCAGAGTACACTTCGCATGATGCCATCAGGGGATATCGTCATGGAAATGGGTAAAGGAGAAAATACCGTTTCCTTTAAGAGCGGATCCTACTTCTCGAAGTTCCCTGTCAGGAATTCCCAGGATTTCCCGGAAGTCGAGGAAATGGAGCATCAGAATCATGCAGTCATCCGCTGCAAGGATTTCGCTGACATGGTCAGCCTCGTCCAGTTTGCAGCAGCCACTGATAAACAGAAGCCTTTCTTTACAGGCGTACTTTTTGAAATCCATGATTCTCTCTTCGCCATGGCCGCTACCAACACGCACCGCCTGGCTACCAAGGAAATCTCCCTGGATGAACCGGCCACAGCCGCTGGCAGAATCATCGTTCCTGCCGGCATCCTTTCCGACGTCATCCGCCTTTTGCCGGACGGGGAAGAGGAAAAGATGGAAATTTCCTGGTCCAAGAATCATGTCGCATTCACCATCGGCAGCACGTACTTTATCAGCAACCTGATCAACGGCGAATATCCGGAATACCAGAGAGTCATCCCGCAGTCCTTTGATGCCCATGCGGAACTGAATCTCCACGACTTTGCCGAAGCCGTCCGCTTTGTCAGCCCGATTTCCCGCGATGTGAACTACAATACGATCAATTTCCATTTCAAGCAGGGCGTGCTCGAAGTCTTCGAAGAAGATCCGGAAATCGGACGCTCCGATACGTCGATCCCCGTCAAGCTTGAAGGCGATGATATCGACATCACATTCAACTGCAGTTATATAGAGGATATATTGAAGCATTCCAAGGGCGAAACAATCACGCTGCATCTCCTGAAGAGCGGCCCGATGCTCGTGGAACAGCAGGACGACAAGACATACCGCTACGTCGTCACCCCGATGAGAGGAAGAAACTAATGGAAGAAATACAGATTTACGGAGACTTCATCCAGCTTGACCAGTTCCTGAAAAAGACGGACCGGATCAGCTCGGGCGGGGAGACCGGAGACTACCTTGAAGCGCACAAGATCACACTGAACGGAAAGAAGGTCACCGAAAAGAGAAAGAAGCTTCGCGCCGGAGACATGCTCAAGATCGACGGCGACGAATACAAGCTGACCGGAGCCTAGCCATGAAGTGCGTGAAATTCCGGCTGATCCAGATCCGCAATATGGAGGATACGACCATCCTGCCGGATGAAGGACTCACTATCTTCACGGGCGAAAACGGCAGCGGGAAGACGAACCTGATCGAGGCGGTCTATTACGCCTCCATAGGGAAATCCTTCCGCACGGGAAACGACAACGAAATGATCCGGCTGGGGGACGAGGAAGGCACCATCCTCCTCGACTTCACCATCCGCGACGTCTCGCATACCATCAAAGTGAAACTGACGAGGAACCAGGGCAAGAAAATCTTCTTCAACGACAACCCTGTCCGTAAAAAAGACCTCATGGGCCTCTTCCGCACCGTCATCTTCACCCCTGACGAACTCCAGCTCATCAAAGGCGCCCCCGTTTTCAGGAGGCGCTTCCTTGATATGGAAATCTCCCAGGTCTCCCCGCGCTACTATGCCGAACTCCTCCGCTACACCAGAGCCGTCCAGCAAAGAAACGCAGCCTTCAGGAACGCCAGGATGACAGGCATCATCCCGGATACCGACATCTGGGACGAACAGATCGGGAAATGCGCCGCCTACATCGTGAGGAAACGCCTTGAAACCTTGAAAAAGATGAACGGTACCGTCCCCGATATGGAATCCGCCCTTACAGGAAACAGGGAAAACCTCGAAATCCGCTACAAACAAGCCGGATCCGACGAGCCGAGATTCGACGAAGAATGGTTCCTCGAACGCCTCGCTGCCTACCACGAAGAAGACGCCAAATTCTGCCACACCTCCGTAGGCCCGCACAGAGATGACCTTACCTTCTTCATGAACGGCATGGACATCTCCATCTACGGCTCCCAGGGCCAGCAGCGGACAGCCATCCTCGCCATGAAACTCTCCGAGATGGAATACATCAAAGAAGAAACCAGCGAATACCCCGTCCTCCTTTTGGACGACATCGGAAGCGAGCTGGACAGCAAAAGAAGAAAAGCCCTCATGAACTTCCTCGAAACAAGAAATATACAGACCATGGTCACAGGCACCGACGTGCCCTTCGACCATAAGGCGAAGATTATCGAAGTAGGGAAGGAATGAGGGAAAGATAGAAGAGTATAAGGGTACGAAAAAAGGACTCATCGAGAGTCCTTTTTTCGTTGTCAGACTACGCTGACGACACCAGAAAACCGCGATAAAACCGCGTGGAACTTCACCCTTTTCACCAGCGTCAGTATCAAGGATAGTCTGGATCCACCCCGACGGGCAGGTTAAAACCTTTCGTACCGACGAGTTCCGATATTATAAATGAAAACTGTAAAACGCTCATTCGATATTATCCATCAGTAACGAAGCGGAGAACTTTGACCTGCCCCAGCGGGGAAGAAGTACCGGCCAATCTTTTAACTGTTGCCAGGAAAGGGGTGCAGTATTCATTGAGATTTAAAATACAAAAAGGTTCCTCGAGCAGAGCGAGGTTGTACGGGTTTTGCTTTTCTTCCTTCAAATCAAGGCTGCTGAGATAGAAGGATTAAATGAACCCCTTTCGCCTCGCAGGC